>CAMZIS010000019.1 GCA_947307285.1 uncultured Peptococcaceae bacterium
GCCGAAACGGTAGGCAGTAAATACGCGGAGCTGGGGAAAGGGGAGAACTACCGTTTTTATCGCAATACCAACCGGCTGCTGTGGCAGGACGAACGCATCGTGGGCGTGAAGACCGGCACCACGGACGAGGCCGGCCCCTGTCTGGTGGCGGCCCTGCGGGACGGCGAGGCTCTCTATATCAGCGTGGTTTTTGACAGCGCCGACCGCTATGGCGCGTCGCTGCAGCTGCTGAACTATGCCGCCGATAATTACCGTCCGCTCACTCTGGTCCAGGCCGGCGAAGCCGTGGCCTGCCGGGAAGGAGAGCTGCTCTACGCCGCGGATAAGCTCAGCCTAATCCTGCCTCGGAACGATACGACGGAGCTGCGCTTGCGCTGGCAGCTGCCCCGCCGCCTGCAGGTGCTGGATAGCTCAGGCCGGGAGGTGGCGGCCACGGCTTTGCTGACAGCGGACGCCGCGGCAGGAACCGCGCCGACCGCGCCGAATTATCTACCATTCTGATTCGAAGTCTGATCTGACGATTCGGCGAGGTTGGTTATGGCTGAAAAATTCATCCTCAGCAACGGCGTGCGCCTGCTGCTGGAATATATGCCTCATCTGCGCTCTGTTTCCGCCGGCGTGTGGGCCGACACCGGCTCCGCCCGGGAGACCGAGGCCGCATGGGGCGTTTCTCATTTGCTGGAACATATGCTGTTCAAGGGCACGCCTACCCGCACTTCTCTGCAGCTGTCCGCCGCCATGGACGACGTGGGCGGCGTGCTGAACGCTTTCACCTCCAAAGAACAGACCTGCTACTATACGAAGGCGCTGGACGAAGACCTGGAGCTGTCCCTGGACCTGCTCAGCGATATGTACGCCCGGTCCTTGCTGGACGCCAACGAGCTGGAACGGGAGCGGGGCGTGGTCATAGAAGAGATCAACATGTACGAGGACAGCCCGGACGAGCTGGTGCTGGACCTGTTTTCCTCCGCCATCTGGCCCGATCACAGCTACGGCCGCTCCATCTCCGGCACGGTGGAGAGCGTCTCCGGCCTGGACCGGCAGACCCTGTACGATTACTGGCTCTCCCGCTACACCGCGGAGAACACGGTGCTGGCCCTGGCGGGCAACGTCTGTCCGGAGCGGGCCAAAGAGCTGGCGGAAAAGTATTTCGGCGCGCTCAGGCAGGGCGACGGCCCCTTCCCCGAGCCGGAGGCTCCCGCGTTCAGTGCGGGACAGGCCTTCATCGAAAAGGATATCGAGCAGAACCATATCTGCATGGGCTTCCCCGGCGTCAGTCTGAAGGACGACGACTATTACGCCGCGGCTATCGTCAGCAACCTGTTCGGCGGTTCCGCCTCCGCCCGCCTGTTCCAGGAGATCCGGGAAAAGCGGGGCCTGGCCTATTCCGCCTTCAGCCATCTGGACTGCTTCAAGCTCGGCGGTTCCTTTTTCGCCTACGCCTCCACCCAGCCGGAGAAAACTAACGAGCTGGTGCAGGTCATGGCGGACGAGTTCGCCCGACTGGCTGTGGAAGGCCTGGCCGCCTCCGACATCGAGCGCAGCAAACGCCAGCTCAAGGGCTCCATGCTCCTGGGTCTGGAAAGCACCAGCTCCACCATGAACAAGCTGGGCAAGATGGAACTGGCTCTGGGGCGGGTCTATTCGCCTGAGGAAACGGTGGAAAAACTCATGGCTGTCACCCCGGACGACGTGATGCGGGTCATCCGCCGCATGGTGCGTCCCGGCGCCTTGGTGCTGGCCCAGGTAGGCCCTACGGACTGCGGTTCTACGGCACAGGAGTTGTTTTGATGGTCACGCTGAAGATCAGGACCCTGCCTCATTTTGAAGGTCTGCCCCTGCCCGCATATCAAAGCGACCAGGCCGCCGGGCTGGACCTGCCCGCCGCCGTTACGGAACCGGTCGTGCTGGCTCCGGGCAAGCGGGCCGCCGTCCCCACCGGCCTTGGGCTGGAGCTGCCCCGGGGCTATGAAGGCCAGGTGCGGCCCCGCAGCGGGCTGGCCTTGAAGCAGGGCGTCACCGTGCTCAATTCCCCGGGCACGGTGGACGCGGATTACCGGGGCGAGGTCAAGGTCATCCTCATCAATCTGGGAGAGGAAGACTTCGTCATCGAACGGGGCATGCGCATCGCCCAGCTGGTAGTGGCCCCGGTGACCCAGGCCAGCATCGAAGTAGCCTCCGAGCTGGCCGACAGCGGCCGCGGCGCCGGCGGCTTCGGCAGCACCGGCTGGTAGACTTGCCGTCATAATAACCACCTCCCGGCATAAAGATAAGCGGAGGTGGTTTTGTGCGTTTATCCGAGTTGGCCGGCAAACGGATCATCAACCTGTACGACGGAGAGATCATCGGCACCGCCGGCGACAGCGATCTGCTGATCGACAGCGTGAGCGGCCTCATCACGGAGATCATCATCCCGCCCGGCCGGGGTCCGGCCGCCGCCCGGCGGCCTTTGCGTATCCCCTGGTCCGCGGTGCGCAAGATCGGCGCCGAGGTCATCGTGGTGGATATCGAGTATTGAAAAGCTGAAGGAAAGGAGGGAGCCCGTGAAAAAACGCCGCTGCGTTTGGATAGCCTTGCTGCTGGTTGCGGCCCTGGCTCTGGGGCTCGCCTGGTCCTTCCATCTTTTCGACGGTCCGGCCATGCTGACCGGGGCCGACGTGGCCGACTGGGACGGCAAAGGCATCGAGCTGCGCTTTTTCGACGTGGGACAAGCCGACAGCATCCTGGTGCGCTGCGGCGATGAGGCCATGCTGGTGGACGGCGGCAACCGGGACGACGGGCCGCAGCTGCTGGCTGACCTGGAGGCCCTGGGCGTCAGGCGCTTTGCCTGCGTGGTCTGCACCCATCCTCATGAGGATCATGCCGGCGGCCTGTCTTATCTGATCGACCGCATCCCCATGCAGCGGGCGCTGGCCCCCTGCCGGGAAGCGGACAACTACTGGTTCAGCGACTTTGCGGCCAAGGCAGGGGAGAGCTGCGGTCTTACCGTGCCCGCTCCGGGTGACGAGTTTCCTTTGGGCGAAGCCGCCGTGCAGGTGCTGGGTCCTTTGCGCTGGCATGAGGATATGAACGACAATTCCATCATCCTGCGCATAGTCTACGGCGACGTCGCCTTCCTGCTCACCGGCGACGCCACTTGGGTCGCCGAAGGCGAGCTGGTCGATTCCGGCGCTGATCTCAAGGCCGATTTACTGAAGGCGGGCCATCACGGCGCCAATTCCTCCAGCAGCTATCATTTTCTGGAGCTGGCAGCCCCGGATTACGCGGTGATATCCGTGGGCGCGGACAACGAGCACGGCCACCCCGGCGCATACACGCTGGACCGCATGAGCGACGCCGGCATCCGCGTATTGCGCACGGACCAGCTGGGCACCATAGTCTGCCGCAGCGACGGCAAGAGGCTCTATATAGGAGCGCCGGAAAAGAACGACGAGGCGGAAAAATGACCGAAACGGCTGCCGTCCCCGGCATTCCGCGGTTGACTTCCGCCAAACTGGTGATATTATAGAAAGGAAAGACATCATCGGCCTTTGCTGCAGAGGCCGACTTTATAAAAGAGGAGGAAGTATGAGTCAGTCTTGCGATCATAACTGCAGTTCCTGCAAGGATAAATGTGAGGAAAAGAGCTTCCAGATAGCGGGCAACGAAAAATCCACCGTGAAACGGGTCATCGGCGTGGTCTCCGGCAAGGGCGGCGTGGGCAAATCCCTGGTCACCTCTCTGCTGGCCTGCGCCGTGCAGAAAAAGGGCCTGTCCGCCGCCGTGCTGGACGCGGATATCACCGGCCCCTCCATCCCCCGCATGTTCGGCGTCAGCGGCTCCCCGGAAATGGACCTGGACGGCGACGGCCTGCTGCCCAAGGAAAGCAAGTACGGCGTGCGCATCATGTCCACGTCCCTGTTGCTGGAAAACGAGGACGACCCGGTGGTCTTCCGCGGCCCGGTCATCGCCAACACGGTCAAGCAGTTCTGGACGGACATCGTCTGGGGCCAGGTGGACGTGATGTTGGTCGACATGCCTCCCGGCACCGGCGACGTGCCCCTGACTGTGTTCCAGTCCCTGCCCGTGGACGGCATCATCGTGGTCACCTCTCCTCAGGAGCTGGTGGGCCGCATCGTGGGCAAGGCGGTGAAGATGGCGAAGATGATGAACATCCCCGTGCTGGGTCTGGTGGAAAACATGTCCTATTTCCAGTGCCCGGACTGCGGCGCCCGTCACGAGATCTTCGGCGCCAGCCGCCTGGATGAGATCGCGGCCCGCTACGAGATCGGCCGCACCGCCCGCCTGCCCATGGATCCTCAGCTGGCCGCCCTGTGCGATAAGGGCGGGATAGAGGAATATCAGGGCCTGCCCCTGGAAGAACTGGCTCAGGTGGTACTGGGCAAATAAGACGTATTGTGAAAGTCGCCGGAACGGTTCCGAGCTTTTGCGGACAGGACAGCCGGGACCGCCCTGCTTTTCCCGGGCGGGCACACCCCGTACAAGATCAGCCCATGATAAAAGGAGGAAGGGATATGGATTTCCCCCGCGTGCTGATAGACCAGCAAAAGCTGCTTGACAACATCAATCTTCTGGCCGACTTCTGCCACGGCCGGGGCATGACCATGGCCGCGGTGGGCAAAGGCGCGGCCGCCCACCCCGCCGTGATGGCCGCGGCGGAAGCGAGTCGGGCGGATTTCATCGCCGACGCCCGCATGGACAATCTGGAGCGCGTTTCCGGGGCCAAGCCGAAAATGCTGCTGCGCATAACCATGCCCTCTGCCGTGGAGCGGGTGGTGAAGGGCTGCGACGTCAGCGCCCAAAGCGAGATCGCCACCGTGCGCCTGCTGGGCGAAGCCGCCCGCAAACTGGGGAAGCGCCATAAGGTCATGCTCATGACCGATCTGGGCGACCTTCGGGAAGGCGTGTTCTTCCGCGACCGGCAGGCTTTGAAGGCCCTGGCCGAAGCCGTGCTGGAGCAGCCCTCGCTGGAGCTGTACGGCCTGGGCGTGAACCTGTCCTGCTTCGGCGGGATCATGCCCGACGCGGAAAACATGGGCAATCTGATCGAGCTGGCGGCCCTGCTGCGGCAGGATTACGGCGTGGAACTGCCCCTGGTCTCCGGCGGCGCCACCTCCAACCTGCCCACGGCAGTGGCGGGGGCCTATCCTTTGGGCCCGGGCGGCGTCACCAACCTGCGTCTGGGCGAATCCTGGCTGCTGGGCTCCGACGCCTCCGGCGATCGAATGGTCAACACCCTGCCCGGTCTGGAAAAGATGCACGACGACACGCTGATCCTGGAATGCGAGCTGGTGGAGGTGCAGACCAAGCCCTCCAAGCCCATCGGCAACACCGGCCACAACGCCTTCGGCGAGGAAGTGGATTTCGTCGATCAGGGCACCATGCTGCGGGGCGTGTGCGCCATGGGCCGGCAGGACGCCAATCTGGACGGGCTCATCCCCCTGGACCAGCGGGTGCGGGTGCTGGGCGGCAGCTCCGACCACACCATAGTGGACCTCTCCGACGCGCCTGAATACAAGGTCGGGGACGTGCTGCGCTTCCGCATGAGCTACGGCTGCATGCTGCAGGCCTTCACCAGCCCCTACGTGACCAAGCGGGTCTCGCAGAGCCTGTGACAACTGTGACAGCATCAAGGCTGCCTCTTTGGAGGCAGCCTTTTTTCGCGTCCGGTATAGCTGGCGTTAAAAATTATACAGCGACTTTATGCATGACGTTTTTTTCCGCAAAAAGCCTGTCATAAAGCCAATTTTGCCATAAAAGAAATTGACAGCTTAAAAGGCATGGGTTATAATTTATCTGTTAAGAAAGGATGTTTTTCATCTTTTCTTGAAATCATCCATTTATAAAATCTTTGAAAAAGGAGGAAGTTATGAGCGAACAAAAGAAAACCGTAGCGGAACAGGTCGCCGAAGCGGAAGCCAGGCAGGCCGCTGCGGAAGCTGCCGCTGCCCTGGATAAGCCCAGGAAGCCGGTGCGTCTGCCCAACGTGTTCGAAGCTCTGCTGCCCATCCTGGTCCTGCTGGGCCTGATGATCTGCAACTTCATCTTCGATTGGGGCCTGGACGCCCATATGCCCTGCGGCATCGCCTTGGTCGTGGCCGGCATCGTCGGCGTTGTCTGCGGCCACAGCTACAAAGAAGTACTGGCCGGCATCATCAGCGCGGTCAGCCGTACCATGGAGGCCATCCTGATCCTGATGTGCGTCGGTATCATGGTGGCTGCCTTCACCGCCTCCGGCGTCATCCCGTCCCTCATCTACTACGGCCTGATGATCCTCTCCCCCAAGGTGTTCCTGCCCATCGGCATGATCCTCTGCGCTATCGTAGGCATGAGCTGCGGCTCGTCCTGGACCACCACCGCCACTATGGGCATCGCCTTCCTGGGCATCGGCGCCGGCCTGGGCATCAACCCGGCGCTGACCGCCGGTATGTGCATTTCCGGCGCGTACGTGGGCGACAAGTTCTCCCCCCTGTCCGACACCACCAACCTGGCGGCGGCCACCGGCGAGACCGGCCTCTTCGACCACGTGGGCGCCATGGTGTCCACCACCGGCCCCTGCTTCGTCATTGCTCTGATCATCTACACCATCATCGGCATCAGCGCCTCCGGCGCCTATGACGCCACCGTGGCCACCGAGTTCCAGAACACCCTGGCCCAGGCCTTCAACCTGAGCCCCCTGCTGCTCCTGCCCATCGTGCTCATCGTCGTGGTCTGCGTCATGAAGATGCCGGCCATCCCCGCCCTGCTGCTGTCTATCCTGGTGGCCGTCATCTTCGGCGCCCTGTTCCAGCACATCTATTCCATCGGCTCCTGGCTCGATATGATGCATTACGGCTATAGTCTGCCCGAGGAATACTGCGAGATGAACGATCTGGCGGCTGAGCTGCTGGGTTCCCGCGGCGGCATGGACGGCCAGATGTGGACCATCAACCTGGTCATCCTGGCCGTGGCCTTCGGCGGCACCCTGGAAAAGATCGGCTGCGTCGAGACCCTGTTCGGCGGCCTGATGCGCAAGGTCAAGAAGGCCTGGCAGATGGTGGGCCTCACCCTGCTGACCTCCCTGTTCTGCGACTTCACCATGTGCGACCAGTACCTGGCCATCATCGTGCCCGGCGCTATGTACAGGGATAAGTTCGACGAAATGGGCCTGGCCCGCAACATGCTGTCCCGTACTCTGGAAGACTGCGGCACCCTGTGGAGCCCCATGTGCCCCTGGAACAGCTGCGGCGTTTACCAGACCAGCATCCTGGGCATGGGTCCCATGAAGTACGGCCCCTATGCCTTCCTGAACATCATCAACCCGATCTACGCCTTCATCACCGCCCTGCTGGGCCGCAACATCTTCTGGGGCGACGGCGCTTATACCAACCTGCTGGGCAAGACCCACATGATGGCTAAGCCCGCTGCTGCTCCCGATGACGCCAATGCCGTGGCCACCGCCGCCGCCGAAGCTCTGCGCGCTGAAGGCAAGATCCCGGCTATCACCGAGAAATAACATAATTTCAGGAGCCTGCCTGTGACTGAAAAGCCCAAGAAAAAGAGCCGTTCCGGCAAGGTCTACCACGCCAAAAAGCTGAAAGAACGCAAGGATTACGTAAAGGTCCTGGGCTGGCTGGCCTCCCTGCTGCTGATCGGCTACGGCATCGCCTCCGGCGTCTGGCTGGGCATCATCCTGGGCCTGCTCATGGCCCTGGCCCTCATGCTGGAGCAGCGTGAGATGGTCACCAACCGCGGACTGGAGGTCTATTACGACTGTCGTATCTTCGACTACACCGACGTGTGGTCCTGGGACGACATCACCTCCGTCCACCGGGAGGATCAGGGCCATCCCACTCTGGTGGCCCTGCACTTCGGCAAAGGCATCACCACCCGCCGCTACTGTTTCACCAAAGCCGACGCCGAGGCCATCATGGCCCTGGCCAAGGAGAAGAATCCCAAAATCTCCGTGGGCGATACAGATGTGGTGAAGGCCAAAAAAGGATCGGCTCGCAAAGGCCCCGGCAAAAAGTCCGGCCTGCTGTAGCAAGGCTCCAAATCAACGCAAGATTGAAATATGACCCGTCCTTTGGACGGGTCATATTTTTTACCACTGGTATACCCGGCGCATGACGCTGTAGAACAGGGTCCCGAGGGCGCAGGTCAGCAGCAGTACGCAGCTGTCGAAGAGGGCGGCGTTACTGTGGCCGAGGCAGGCGGCAAGACCGAAGACGATCATGACGGCGATGCTGATGAGGATGGCGGTTTTGTTGGTGTTCATGGCGGTACCTCCTTTTATTTTAGTTAGGTTATTAAGAGCTACGTGAGTTATTTATCAGCAGTCAGCAGGCTGCTTCTTTTTTGTCCAGATTGGCCCAGCCGAAGCGGAAGATCGAAATGATGATAGACAGCAGGGTGATGGTCTCGCTCAGCACGCCGCCCCAGGAGCGGATCATCAGATCGTACAGCAGGGTGCAGGGAGAACCGATAAGCTGCGACAGCCTGATCTTCTGCGCGTTGTCCGTCCAGTAGCCTACGCAGGTGACGGCAACGGAGATGAAGGGCAGCAGGCTGATCCAGCCGGCCCAGGTATATACGGTCATGACCAGCAGCAGGAGGATGATCCCCAGCAATGTGGTCCGGCGCCTCACCCAGGGCCAGTCGTTTGCTTTCAGCAGCAGCACGTTGCGGGCTATATTTACCAGCAGGCCGAGAGCTCCGGTGTATGCGCCCATGATGCAGAACTGGAGGCAGAACAGGCAGCAGCCTAGCAGCTGGCACAGGAACAGGGCCCGGTTGGACCTTATCTGATACGAGATGATGAAAAAAGCCATTGCGATGAAGCCGATGATCTGAATTAAAGTTTCGCTCATTTTGCTTTCCTTTTTCCGTCAGGTCTGTTTGCATTTACAGCATAACATGGTATAATTGATTTGTAAAACTAATGGTTTTTATTATATCGATTGTTTTTGCTTATTGATAATGCCGATTTGCTGCTATTTTTGAAACAATTAATCGAGGAAAGGCTTGCTATGGAAAATAAAAACGTCGCCGCCTTCGTCAAGGTGGTGGAGTACAACAGCTTTACAAAAGCCGCCGAAAGCCTGGGTTACTCCCAGGCTGCGGTAACGGCCCAAATCAAGGCCCTGGAGCATGAGCTGGAGGTGTTGCTGTTCGACCGTATCGGCAAGCGGATCTGCCTGACTCAGGCGGGACGGACCTTTCTGCCCCACGCGCTTAATATGCTGAAGGCCGAGGAAGAGGCCGTTCACAGCGTGCGCCCCGCCTCCGAGCTCAGCGGCGAACTACGGCTTTGCTCAGCTTCCTCCTACGCCTCCGCGGTACTGCCCGATCTGTTGCTGAAGTTCCTGCGGCTCCATCCCGGGGTCAGGATAACCGTAAAAGTATCGGACTACCCGGAGGACACCACCCGTATGCTGGCCCGGGGTGAGATCGACTTCCTGGCTGAGGTGGGCGACGAGTTCGCCTATCCGGACTTTCTGCAGGCCGGCAAGCGGCCCGAGCCCATGGTATTCGTGACCTATCCGGGAAATCCCCTGCTCAAAAAGAAGGATATCACTGTGGCGGACGTGGTCAGTCATCGCTTCGTCACGGCGGACATAGACATCGCCGGGTACAGCATACTCCTGGAAAAACAGCTGCAGCAGCGGGGGCTGGCGATCGACTGCGCTCTGGTGCTGGGCTCGGTAGGCGGTGTCATCAACGTGCTGCGGGGCGGCTTCGGCTCTTCCTTTATCCCCAAATATGCCGCCGCCAAATATCTGAACAGCGGGGAGCTGTCCGAGATACCGGTGCGGGATCTGCAGGTCAGCGTGTTTTCCTATTTCCTCTACAGCCGGGATCGCTGGCTCAATCCGGTCATGCGGGAGTTCATTCGCGCAGTGGAAGCTGGGGGCGCAGAATAACGCTCCGTGTTTTCCGGGTTTGACCCGCCAAAAAAGGACCGCCTCCGGGAGACGGTCCTTATCTTTTGCTTATTTATGCGCCTGCTTCAAATGATTCAGGCCAGCAGCAGGGCTTCCGACACCAGCACCACCAGGCAGCAGGCCACGGCCACCTTAAACAGGTCCGCGCCCCGCCAGGCCAGGATGACACCGGTGAACAGCGCCAAAGCGCCTGCGATGGGGGAGCGGGTGGCTTCCACGATGGCGGGGAAAGTCATCACCGCCAAAGTCACGTAGGGCACGTAGTAGAGGAAGGAGCGGAGGAAGCGGTTTTCGATGGGCTTCTGGATCAGCAGCATGGGCCGCGCGCGGATGAGGAAGCAGACGAAAACCATGATGAATATGTAGATATACGTATTATGCTGCATTGTTTTCTGCCTGCTCTTTTACCGGGAAAAAGGCCGCGGCCGCGGCGGAAATGGCTACAGTGAGGATGATGATGCGGTTGCCGCTGGAAAGGCCGGGCAACAGCTCGCTCAGGAGCAGGCTCAGGCCGAAGCTGATGACCACCGCCCAGGCGATGATCTTGTCCTGGCGGGCCGGCGGCACGATGATGGCCAGGAACATGCCGTACAGGGCAACGGAAAGGGCGCTGACCAGAGAGGCCGGCAGCAGGTTACCCATGATTATGCCCATGGAAGTGCCCAGGGCCCACAGGGGGATGGAGGTGAGGATGGCGCCTATGGCGTAGCGGGGCTCCAGATAGCCGGGACGGGCGATGTTGATGCCGAACAGCTCATCCGTGATGAAGGTGCCGAAGAGCAGCCGTTCCCGGAAGGGCGCGCCGGGACGCAGACGCTGGCTCAAAGCGCAGCTCATCAGCATGTAGCGGGCGTTGCTGATCAGGCTGACCAGGACCACTTCCATATACGTGGCCTGGGCCGCGATGAGGGTGAAGACCGCGTATTCGCCGGCGGAGGCATAGGTGAAAAGGCTGGCGATAAAGCCCTGAAAGGCGGTAAGGTGGGCGTCCTTGGCGGCGATGCCCAGGGAAAAGGCTACGGCAAAATAACCCAGTCCGATGGGCAGGCCGTTGCGCAGGCCCTGGCGAAAGGCCCGCTTCTTTTCCACTTTATCCGCGATGCTTGCGGCTTTGTGCTCTGTCAAGTCCGCTTCCTCCCTGAAATTCCGTCGCAACAATATTATTATATAGACCTGCCGCTGATAAGTAAAGATTTTTCTCGCCATCGTTTGCTTTTTCACAGGCTTTCGCCCTTACTGGACAAAAATGTGCCGAAATGATAGAATTATTCATACGCGCGTTAGCGTGGGGAAAGGAAACCGTTTCATGACGCTGAAGACCCGCCACACCATATTTCTGTTCATAACCGCCTTCATCT
>CAMZIS010000020.1 GCA_947307285.1 uncultured Peptococcaceae bacterium
CAGACCCGCAACGGCAAGCGCACCGCCGCCGCCGCCTTGAAGGTGGCAGTGGATCTGGTGGACGAGGGCCTGCGCACCGAAGAAGAGGCCCTGCTCATGGTGGAGCCCAAGCAGCTGGACCAGCTGCTGCATCCCCGCTTTGACGAAAAGGCCCTGAAGAGCGCCAAGCCCATCGGCAAAGGCCTGCCGGCCAGCCCCGGTTCTGCCGCCGGCAAACTCTATTTCTCCGCCGAAGACGCCAAAAACGCTCACGCCGCCGGCCGGCGTGTGGTCCTGGCCCGTCTGGAAACCTCGCCTGAAGATATCGAAGGCATGGCCGCCTCCGAAGGCATCCTCACCGTGCGCGGCGGCCGCACCTCTCACGCCGCCGTGGTGGCCCGCGGCATGGGCACCTGCTGCGTGGCCGGCTGCGGCGAAGCCAAGATCGACGAAGAGAAGAAGACCCTGACCCTGGGCGGCGTCACCTACAAAGAAGGCGACTATATCTCCCTGGACGGCTCCACCGGCAACATCTACGCCGGCGACCTGCCCACCGTGCCCGCTCAGATCACCGGCGATTTCGGCCGCTTCATGGGCTGGGCCGACAAAGCCCGCCGGCTCAAGGTCCGCACCAACGCCGACACCCCCCGGGACGCCCGCACTGCCGTGCAGTTCGGCGCCGAGGGCATCGGACTGACCCGTACCGAGCACATGTTCTTCGATGAGGAACGCATCCCCTGCATGCAGCAGATGATCATGTCCGACAACGAAGCCGACCGCCGGGCCGCGCTGAAGAAGCTCCTGCCCATGCAGAGAGAAGACTTCATCGGCATCTACGAGGCCATGGAAGAACGGCCCGTCACCATCCGCCTGCTGGATCCGCCTCTCCACGAATTCCTGCCCAAGAACGAAGAGGACTTCGCCGATCTGGCCAAGCGTATGGGCCTCAGCATGACCCAGGTCAAAGCCCGGGCTGCCGAGCTCCACGAGTTCAACCCCATGATGGGCCATCGCGGCTGCCGTCTGTGCGTCACCTATCCCGAGATCGCCGAGATGCAGGCCCAGGCCATCATCGAGGCCGCCCTCTACGTGAAGAAGACCAAGGGCTACGACATCAAGCCCGAGATCATGATCCCCCTGGTGGGCGAGATCAAGGAGCTGAACTACGTGGCCGACGTGGTGCGCAAGGTGGCCGACCGGGTCATCGCCGACTCCGGCGTGGAAATGGAATACCTGATCGGCACCATGATCGAGATCCCGCGGGCCGCTTTGACCGCGGACCGCATCGCCGAGACCGCTCAGTTCTTCTCCTTCGGCACCAACGACCTGACCCAGATGACCTTCGGCTTCTCCCGGGACGACGCCGGCGCCTTCCTGGGCGATTACTACGCCAAGAACATCTACGAATTCGACCCCTTCGCCCGTCTGGACTTCGACGGCGTGGGTCAGCTGGTGAAGCTGGCCGCGGAAAAGGGCCGCGCCACCCGTCCCGATATCCACCTGGGCATCTGCGGCGAGCACGGCGGCGATCCGGCTTCCGTGGAGTTCTGCCACAAGGTGGGGCTGGACTACGTTTCCTGCTCCCCCTACCGGGTGCCCATCGCCCGTCTGGCTGCCGCTCAGGCCGCCATCAAGGCCCGGGGCTGATCCGACTCCGCTTCGCAATGAACCGAAAGGCTATGGAGCTCCCGCTCCATAGCCTTTTATCTCCGTAGGACACAAAAGGAGCGCCATGACCCGCATCAAAGAGATCACAGACCTGTCCGCCCCCGAGCTGGATATGTTTGCCCGGCTCACCGAAAACCAGCTGCGCAGCCGTTTGGAACCGGAAAAGGGCGTGTTCATCGCCGAAAGCCCCAAGGTCATCACCCTGGCCTTGGACGCGGGCTATGAGCCTTTGGCTTTGCTGATGGAAAAACGCCATATCGCAGGCCAGGGCGGTCCCATTATCGCCCGCTGCGGCGACGCGCCGGTCTATACGGCGGAGCGGGAGCTGCTCACACGGCTCACCGGCTACACTCTTACCCGGGGCGTGCTCTGCGCTTTTCGGCGCAAGACACAGCTTACGGTGGAGGAAGTGTGCCGCGGGGCCCGGCGGGTGGCCGTGCTGGAGGGGGTCAGCGATTCCACCAACGTGGGCGCCGTCTTCCGTTCCGCGGCCGCTTTGGGCATGGACGCGGTGCTGCTCACGCCCACCTGCTGCGATCCTCTGTGCCGCCGCGCCGTGCGGGTCAGCATGGGCACCGTGTTCCAGGCGCCCTGGGCGCGTATAGGTGAGACCCCTGAGGATTGGCCTCATCCCGGGCTGGAACGCCTGCATGAGCTGGGCTTTACCACTTTGGCTATGGCTCTGTGCGACGATTGCGTCAGTCTGGACGATCCGCGTTTGCCGGCGGCGGAAAAGCTGGCAGTGGTCCTGGGCACGGAAGGGGACGGGCTGGCCCCGGCCACCGTCGCCTCCTGCGACTGGCGGGTGCGCATCCCCAGGTCCCGGGGCGTGGATTCGCTGAACGTGGCCGCCGCTGCGGCGGTGGCCTTCTGGCAGCTGCGGATAAAATGAGCGCAGCCCCGCCGTCTGAAAAGCAGCTGAAAAAACGGGAGAGGCCGTCTGCCCCTCCCATTTTTTTGCCCTTTGTGGTATAATAAGCTCAGCAACAGCGAAAGCCCGGTGTCTGCCGATCGGACCGCGGCTTTCAGGATGCGAGGTGTTATCATGTCAGTGATCTCCCTGCTCGTCACCGACGAGGAAATAAAGCAAAAACCCCGCGATATCGGCATCATGCTGCGCAAGCTGTTTTTGCCCTTCGGCGGCGCGGAGGTTTATTTCGACGCCGGCCGCACCGTCTTTCTGCTGGACCTGCTGCTGCCGGCGGACAATGAATCCGGCGTCAATTTCGACCTGCGCCTGGCCTACGCTCTGGCGGAACTGGCCCGGGGCAAAGACGCGCGGCCGGTCAGCTTTGCCGTCCGGCCGGAAGAGGGCTTCGATCTGGAGCAGGTGCTGCGCGTGAGCGGCTACGATAAGCTGCGGCAGCTGGAAAACGTGGATTTCATCGACCTTCGGGAAGCTGAGACCGTGCAGCTCAAGACTGATACCGGGCTCGCTTTGGACAGCGCCGCCGTTTACCGGCCGTTGGCCGAAGCCGGGCTGGTGATCAGCCTGGCCAAGCTGAAGGCGGCGGAAAACAGCCTCTTCGGCAGCGCCATGAACAATCAGGCTTTGGCCACGCCCGATCTTGCCGGACTGGACGCGGAGCAGCGCAGCCGGGCGCTGACGGACGTGTACAGCGTGCTCACGCCCGATCTGACGCTGGTGGACGGCTGGCGGGGCGACGCCGGCTTCCAGCAGCACCGGGGCGATTTCATCATGGCTGCCGCCGACGCGGTGGCTGCCGACGCGGTGCTGGCCGCTCTCTCCGGTCTGGACCTGGCAGAGGTGGATTATCTGCAGCTGGCCGCCCAGTACGGCCTGGGCGAAGGCGACCCCGGCAATATCCATCTATACGGCGACGATATCGGCGATCTGATGAAGTGAGTATATTAAAAGCCCCGGCTGTCCGGGGCTTTTTCAGTGCGGTTTTTCTTACGCCCCCAGCTCCGCCAGAATGCGGCGGCGGGAGCTTTCCACCTGAGCGTAGATCTTCTCGATATCCAGATGGGGCCAGTCGCCGTTTTCATAGCGCACCTGGCCGTCCACCATGGTGAGGACCACGTCCGCTCCGTCGGCGGCATAGACCAGATTGTTCAAAAGATCGTGTACCGGCTTCATGTACGGTTTATCCAGATCGAACACGACCAGATCGGCCCGGTTGCCCTCCTTGATGAGTCCGCAGTCGGCCCGGCCCTGGCTGAGGGCGCCGTTCACGGTAGCCGCGGCCAGAGCCTCCGCCGGGGAGACTAGGGTGGGATCGCCGCTGACGCCCTTGTGGATCAGGGCGAAGGTGCGCATCTCCTCCACCATGTTCAGGTTGTTGTTGCTGGATACGCTGTCCGTGCCCAGAGCCACGTTGACGCCGGCCTTTTTCAGGCGGGCCAGGGGAGCCACGCCGGAGGCCAGCTTGAGATTGCTCTTAGGGCAGGTCGCCACGGTCACGCCATTTTCGGCCAGGATGGCGATATCGTCGTCGCTCAGATGCACGCAGTGGGCGGCGGTGGTAGGGGTGCGGAACAGGCCGCAGCTGTCCAGATATGCCACCGGCGAGAGACCGCCGTGCCGCTCGCGGCAGGCCTCCACCTCAGAGGCGGTCTCCGACACGTGAACGTGCATGCGCATGTCCGGGTACTGCTCCGCCGTCTGAGCCAGAGTACGCACCATTTTTTCATGACTGGTATATTCGGCGTGCATGGACCAGTCCACCAGCAGCCGGCCCTCGTCCAGACCGTGGAAATCCTCCCGCATCTGCAGGGTCTCTTTATATTGCTTCATGTCCGGATAAGCGTCGCCGGTAAAATTGGAGGCGCCGATGCTGAAATTGGCCTTCACGCCGCCGTCCCGGAAGCCTTCGCCCATGGCCTTGCCCTTCATGTACATGTCGGTGGCGCTGACCACGCCGTAGCGCAGCATCTCAGCGCAGCCCAGCATGGTGGCCCAATACACGTCCTCCGGCTGCAGCCGGTCCTCGAAGGGGAAGATCTTTTTATGCAGCCAGTCCTGGAGCGCCATGTTCTCCGCGTAGCCCCTGAGCAGGGCCATGGGAGTGTGGGCGTGGACGTTGAAAAAGCCGTTTACCAGCAGTTTGTTCTTGCCGGCATAGACGCGGCCGAAGGAATCTGCGTCCGGCGGCGCCGCTTGGCCGATATAGGCTATGCGGCCGTCCTTTACGCCGATGAAGCCGTGTTCTTTAACCTTAAAATCCATATCTATATAGGCAATATCGCTGAAAAGCATGTCAACACCTCCTGTTTCCTAAAGTATACGCCTTTTTCGGCCCTATGGCAACAGCGCCCCCGCGGCAGGGATTGCAGTTCCGGCGGAGAATAATTTGTAGGTTAAACATTAAACGGAGAACAGGCATGATCATAGATCAGGAAACGCTGGAACTGGAAATACTGCCCCGGGTGGAAAAACCGGCCCAATACGCGGGAGGCGAGCTGAATTCCCTGGTCAAGGACTGGGAAGCTGCTCCGGCCCGCATGGCTTTTGCTTTCCCCGACAGCTACGAGATCGGCATGAGCCATCTGGGGCTGCGCCTGCTCTACGAAGCGATCAACAACGGCAGTCCTCACCTGATGGAGCGGGTCTTCATGCCTCTGCCCGATATGCAGGAGCAGCTGCGGCAGAAGGGACTGCCCCTGTTCACCCTGGAAAGCCGGCACGAGCTGCGGGATTTCGACGTGGTGGGTTTCACTCTCCAGTACGAGCTTTCCTTTTCCAATATCCTGGCCATGCTGGAGCTGGCCCGCATCCCGTTGACCGCGGCAGAGCGTCAGGAGGGCGACCCCATCATCGCCGCCGGCGGTCCCTGCGCCTATAACGCGGAGCCTTTGGCCGACATCGTGGACCTGGTGTTCCTGGGCGAAGGCGAAGAGCTGGACCGGGAATTCCTCGATTTGGTGGCCGAGGGCAAGAACCAGGGCTGGAGCAGGGAAGAGCTGCTGCGGCGGGCGGTAACTATCCCCGGCGTCTACGTGCCCCGTTTTTATGAGGCAGAATATGACGAAAAAGGCCGCTTCCGCAGGCTTTCTCTCACCGCCGACGCGCCGGCCGGCACCCCACTTGTCATAGAAAAACGCATCATGGCCGATCTGGACGCCGCCCCCTTCCCGGAGTGGCCCATCCTGCCTAACATCCGCCCCGTGCACGACCGCGTCATGCTGGAGCTGATGCGGGGCTGTACCCACGGCTGCCGCTTCTGTCAGGCCGGCATGATCTACCGGCCCCGGCGGGAGAAGGACCCGGCCCTGCTGCGGGCCCAGGCGCTGTCCCAGTGCGCCGGGAGCGGCTACGACGACATCGCTCTGCTGTCGCTGTCCAGTGCCGATTACAGCCGCATCCAGCAGCTGATGGAGGAGCTGACCGAGGATCATGCCAACTCCGGCGTGGGCCTCAGCCTGCCGTCGCTGAGAGTGGACGCTTTTTCCGTAGATTTGGCCGCCCGCACCCAGGAGGTGCGCAAAAGCGGCATCACCCTGGCGCCTGAGGCGGGCAGCTCCCGCCTGCGGGATGTGATAAACAAAGGCGTTACCGAAGAAGATATACTGAGCGCCGCCACCGCGGCTTTTTCCCAGGGCTACACCCATATCAAGCTCTATTTCATGCTGGGCCTGCCCTTTGAAAGCGACAGCGACGTCAAGGCCATCGCCGCCCTCTGCCGCAAGATATTGCAGCTGGGTAAGGCCAACCGGCCTGAGGGAGTAAAAAAACCGCTGCGCATGTCTTTAGGCGTGTCCAGCTTCATCCCCAAGTGTCACACCCCCTTCCAGTGGCAGCCCCAGTGCAGCGAGGCCGAGCTCAAGCGCCGCCAGGACCTGCTCAAGGAAGAGATCAAGCCCATGCGTCAGGTCACGGTCAATTTCCACGACCGCCGCGGTTCCCTGCTGGAGGCGGCCTTTGCCCGGGGAGACAGGCGGCTTTCCCGGGTCTTGCTGGAAGCCCATAAGCGGGGCTGCCAGATGGATGCCTGGAGCGAGAGCTTCCGTTTCGATCTGTGGCGGGAGGCCTTTGCGGCCTGCGGCCTTGCTCCGGAGGAATACGCCGAGCGGGAATTCCTGCACGACGACCCCCTGCCCTGGCAGCATTTGAGCTGCGGCGTGGACCGGGAATGGCTGTGGCGGGAAAACATCCGCGCCGGTCAGGCTATGCTCACGCCGGACTGCAGCAGGGAAGAGTGCAGCAACTGCGGCGTTTGCGACGGCGAACGCCGGCCCCGCCTGCTGCCCCGGGAAGAGGCAGCGCGGCCCTATCACAGCCGCCCGCAAAGCCCGGAACAGGCTCCCTGCCGCTGCCGGGTGGAGCTTGCCGTGGACGGAGCCGCCAAGTGGGTGTCCCATCTGGACCTGCTGGGCATGGTGGAAAAAGCCCTGCGCCGTTCCGGCCTGCCCATCGCCTATTCCCAGGGCTTCAACCCTCATATGCTCATCTCCTGGGGCCCGGCCCATCCGGTTGGCCTGGCCTCCGACGGCGAATACGTGGATCTTACTTTCAACGGCGAGCCGCCTGCTGACTGGCAGGATGTTTTCAGCCGCGCTTTGCCGCCCGGTCTCACGCTGGTACAGGCCCGGACCATCACGGCGGCGGAGCCCTCGTTGATGGCGGCGGTAAACTATGCCTGCTACCGCCTGGAGCTGCCCGCAGCTGACGAGGATCAGCTGGCGCAGGCCGTGGCCCGGCTGAGGGAAGCGCCAAGTCTGCCTGTGGAACGGGTCAGTCCCAAGGGCCGCAAGAGGGTGGACCTGCGTCCGGCTTTGGAACGGCTGACCGCCGACGGCCGCTCCGTCAACGCCGAGCTGTGGCTGGACCGGGGCGCAGCCATGAAAATGAACGAGCTGGCGCAGCTGCTCATGCCGGACAGCCCCTGGCGGGCCCGGCGCACCGGTCTGTTCATCGGCGATAAAAACGGCCTGCGCCGACCCTGAACGTCAGGCTTTGATTATTTGCTAAAACCATTTTTAGGATGTGATATAAATGAGTAAAGACATGCTGGTTCGTTTCATGGGGCCCGAAGTCGCGGTGGCCCTGCTGGAAGACCGCCGTCTGGACGAGATCGCCCTGCCCCGGCGGGACAACGCCCATCTGCTGGGCAACATCTACCTGGGCGAGGTGGAGAACGTGCTTCCCGGCATGCAGGCCGCCTTCGTCAATATCGGCCTGGAAAAGAACAGCTTCCTCTACGTGGAAGACGCCATCCCCACGGACGGCCGCCGGCTGACGGAGGACAGATCCGGGGATAAGGACCGTTCCATCAGCGACTTGGTCAAAAAGGGCCAGAACATCATCGTCCAGATATTCAAGGAGCCCTCCGGCACCAAGGGCGCCCGGGTGACCATGCAGCCCTCGCTGCCCGGACGCTATCTGGTGCTGCTGCCCTGCGGCAACTATATCGCCGTGTCCCGCCGCATCGAAAACGAGGAGGAACGGGAGCGGTTGAAGGAACTGGTCCGGGCCGATCTTCCCTCCAACATGGGCGCTATCATCCGCACCGTGGCCGAACACGCGGATCAGTCCGTGCTTTCCAGCGAGCTGCGCTCCCTGCTCAAGACCTGGCGGCGCATCCAGGGCTGGGCGGTGAAAAGCAGCGCGCCCTCCCTGCTGCACAGCGATATGGACCTGCTGGAACGCACCATCCGCGACACCAATCCGGCGGACGTGGACCGCATCGTGGTGGCGGACGAGGAGGCCTTTGAGAAGGTCAGCGAGGTGGCGGCCGCCATCGCGCCTGCTCTCTCCGGCAAGGTGATCCTGGAGGAATCCGCCGACCTGTTCCTGGATTACGACGTTTACGCCCAGGTGGACCGGGCCCTGCAGCGCAAGGTATGGCTGAAAAGCGGCGGCTATATCATCATCGACCAGATGGAGGCCCTGACGGCCATCGACGTGAACACCGGCAAATACGTGGGCGAACGCAGCCTGAACGACACCGTGTTCAAGACCAACATGGAAGCGGTGACTGAGATCGCAAGGCAGCTTCGGCTGCGCAATATCGGCGGCATCGTCATTATCGATTTCATCGACATGGACAGCGCCGAAGACAAAAACCGCCTGCTGGCCGCCTTGGAAGAGGAGATGAAAAAGGACCGGGTGCGCATCACGGTCATGGGCATCACCCAGCTGGGACTGGTGGAGCTGACCCGCAAAAAGATCGGTCACGATCTGTCTTCCGCCCTGGAGGTGGAATGCCGCGCCTGCGGCGGCATCTCCCAGATCGCCCAGGTGCTGCATACGGAAAAGAAGGCGTGAGTTGCGCCCCATGCCGGGACCGTTCTCTGCCGGCCCCGATATTATTAATCTTTCTATTGCAGTTTGCGGGCAAATCATATATAATCAATTATTATAATAAGGATAATCATGCGCTTTTGATCGTGTTCGTTACCATTATTCGAGTTATCAGGAAGGACAGGGCCCATGGATAATACCATCAACGAAAAGAGCAACCAACGCAGCGCAGCTTTTCTGGAACAGTGCCGGGCTGATATAGACCAGCTGGCCGCGGAAGGCGCCTCCGCTTTGGATGACGCAATGGTATTTGCGGAAAAACAGCTCCGTGCCTGCACTATGGAATGGAAGCAGGCCAACAAAACTGTGGAATCGACCTCCGGCACCCAAAAATCGCTGCTGCAGATCCGTCAGACCACAGAGCAGCGGCTGGCTTTGGCCCAATCCGAGGAAAACGACGCTCATCTGGCGGCCAGCACTCTGGAACGCATGATCGAGGAGGCCCGCAGCCTGTGCGACACGGCCAGCGACGACACCTCCCATATCCTCAACAAGACCAGCGACGTGCTGCAGGAGACCTTCAAACGGGCGCAAAGCAGCTACAACGAAAAGAAGAACATCCGCCAGGAAGTGGAAGGCGCTCTGCACCGCCTGGAATCCACGGATAAGGCGGTCAAATACTCCATCGCCAAGGCGGAACGCAATTCCGGCGAAAAGATGCTGAGCAAGCTGATGGCCGAGCGCCGCTGCGACGTGTACAAGGCCGAGGCGGAAGCCCTGCGTCTGAACGACCGGCTGCAGGCCCTGAACCAGCGCCGGGAAGAAGAAAAGGCTGGTCTGGCCGACGTGGAAGACCTGTTGGCCACCGCCAACCGCAGCGTGGCCGAGCGTTCCGGTCTGGAGCAGCTGCATCAGGAGACCTCCGCCGCCGAGCTGGCCGCCTGCCAGCAGGATATCGACGTAGCCATCCAGGCCATCGACGTCAATATCGCCTGCCTGGAAGAAGAGCGGACCGCGGCTGAGACCCAGGTGGAAACGGCTCAGGCCGATTACGAGCGTCTGCTGGCAGACGGCGCCGCCGCTGAGGAAGAGGCCCGCCGGGTCAAGGAAAACGGCCTCCGCAGCGTGGATGCGGCCCGGGCCGATCAGGAACAGCAGCTGGCCGGTATCGAGGAAGAACTCAACGGCCTGCGCAGCGCCCTGCAGGAGCAGAGCGCGGCTTACGATAACGCCGTGGCGGAACACGAATCCGCCTCCCGCTCTCTGGAGGAGATCAAAAAGCAGCTGGACGACAGCTATCAGCAGGTACAGGCCGCCATTGCCGAGGAAAGATCGGCCCGCGACGCGGCCGGCACCGCCACCCGCCTGGTGGAAAACGCCGCCAAGGTGCGGGAATCCATCCATTCCGAAAGCTCCGATCTGCTGCGTCACGCTCAGGATACGCTGATGGAGGCCGCCGCTTCCGCCCAGACCCTGATGAAGGAAAAGAGCCTGCTCCGGCAAAACGCTCAGCAGGCCTATGAACAGACCGAGGCCCGGGCCGCCGCCGCCGGCAACAAGGCGGACGAAGCCGAGCTCAATCTGGAGATCGTGCAGCTGGACCGGGATCAGGCTCAGGAACGGTTGACTGCCGCCGAGGAGCAGGCCGTCGATCGCCGCCGCGCCATTGCCGACAATGTGGCCGCCGTTATCGCCGGCGCCGAGGAAGACCGGCTGAGCGCGGAGACCGCCGCTGCCGTAGCCAAAGAAAACATAGCGTCTGCCAAGACGTTCCTGGAGAACTCCAAAAACGCGCTGGCCTCCCTTATCGAAAGCATGCCTCAGCTGTTGGCCAGCAAAAAGCAGCAGGAAGAAAGCGGTGCCGCCCGCCTGCGCGACCTGGGCATCAGCCATCAGGAGCACGGCGTGGAGCTGGCCCGGATGCGTCAGGAAGCGGAAGCAGAGGTGGAACGCCTCACCGGCGACCGCAACCAGCGCCGGCTGAAACTGCAATCCCTGGACACGGAAGCAGACCAGCTGCAGGAGCTGTGCAGCGGCGCCAAGGCCAAGGTGGACGAGATCATCGCCTCCGGCCTCAGGGATATCCTTTCTGCTGAAGAAATGGTGGCCGACCTGCGCTATAAAGAAGACCTGGCCCGTTCCGCCGCCGGCGACGTAGTGTCCATGCTGTCGGATAACGAAGCCATACTCGATCAGGCCGAAGCGGCCGCTATCGAAGAAGAGGCTCCGGCTGAAGAAGCTCCCGCTGAAGAAGAGGCTCCGACCGAGGAAGCCCCTGCTGAAGAAGAGGCTCCGGCTGAAGAAGCCCCTGCTGAAGAAGAGGCTCCGGTCGAAGAAGCCCCTGCTGAAGAAAAGGCTCCCGCCGAGGAAGCCCCTGCTGAAGAAGAGGCTCCGGTCGAGGAAGCCCCCGCTGAAGAAG
>CAMZIS010000021.1 GCA_947307285.1 uncultured Peptococcaceae bacterium
CCCCAACGGCGCCTGCCTGCAGCTGGGCATCGGCGGCATGCCCAACACCGTGGGCTCCCTCATCGCCCAGTCCGACCTGAAGGACATCGGCGTGAACACGGAAATGTTCGTGGACGCTTTCGTGGATATCGCCGAGGCCGGCATCATCACCGGCAGATGCAAGAACATCGACAAGAACCGTCAGGCCTTCGCCTTCGGCGCGGGCACCAAGAAGATGTACGACTTCCTGGATGACAACCCCCAGTGCATGTCCGTGCCGGTGAACTACACCAACGACATCCGCACCATCTCCGCCCTGGACAACTACGTTTCCATCAACAACTGCGTGGACCTGGACCTCTACGGCCAGATCAACTCCGAATCCGCCGGTTTCCGCCAGATCTCCGGCGCCGGCGGCCAGCTGGACTTCGTCCTGGGCGCCTACCTCTCCAAGGGCGGCAAGAGCTTCATCTGCTGCTCCTCCACCATGACCGACAAGAAGACCGGCGAGCTGAAGTCCCGCATCGTGCCCACCCTGTCCACCGGCTCCATCGTCACCGACACCCGCGCCAACATCCACTATCTGGTCACCGAATACGGCAAGGTCAACCTGAAGGGCCTGTCCACCTGGAAGAAAGCCGAAAAGATCATCTCCGTGGCCCATCCCAAGTTCCGCGACGAGCTGATCAAGGAAGCCGAAAAGATGAAGATCTGGCGCCGCACCAACAAGCTGGAGCCCTGAGCGTCCGTCGTCAGTCCGCACCCGTTTCAGTTATAACCGTTTTGTAATATAAACCCAACCATTCAAACCTGAAAGGAGAACAACTAATGTCCAGAATCGTTATTGCCGGCGCCTGCCGCACTGCCATCGGTACCATGGGCGGATACTTTTCCGATATCCCCGCCAAGGACCTCGGCACCATCGTCATCAAAGAAGCCGTTAAGCGCGCCGGGATCAAGCCGGAAGACGTAGACCAGGTCATCATGGGCTGCGTGCTCCAGGCCGGCCAGGGCCAGAACGTCGCCCGTCAGGCCTCCATCCACGCCGGTCTGCCCATCGAGACTCCGGCCATGACCGTGAACATCCTCTGCGGTTCCGGTCTGGAATGCGTCAACCTGGCTGCCGACTACATCAAGGCCGGTGAAGCCGACGTCGTCATCGCCGGCGGCATGGAGAACATGACCCGCGCTCCTTACCTGGTCACCCAGGGCCGCTACGGCTACCGCATGAACAACGCCGTGCTGTACGACAGCATGATCAGCGACGGCCTGCAGGAAAGCTTCCATGATTATCACATGGGCGTCACTGCCGAGAACATCGCCAAGAAGTACGGCATCACCCGTGAAGAAGTGGACGCTTTCTCCGTTGAGTCCCAGCAGAAGGCCGTTGCCGCTATGGAAGCCGGCCGCTTCGACGAAGAGATCGTGCCCGTCACCGTCAAGATCAAGAAGGAAATGGTCGAGATCAAGAAGGACCAGGGTCCCCGTCCCGGCACCTCCATGGAAGGTCTTGCCAAGCTGAAGCCCGCCTTCATCCCGGACGGCATCGTCACCGCCGGCAACGCTTCCGGCATCAACGACGGCGCTGCCGCCGTGGTGGTCATGACCGAAGAAAAGGCCAAAGAGCTGGGCGTCAAGCCCATGGCTTACTGGGTAGCCGGCGCTCTGGGCGGCGTTGATCCCGCCTACATGGGTCTGGGCCCGGTGCCTGCCTGCCGCAAGATCTTTGCCAAGACCGGCTGGACCGTGGACGATCTGGACCTGGTCGAAGCCAACGAAGCCTTTGCCGCTCAGGCCATCGGCGTCGATCGCGAGCTGCATTGGAACCATGACGTACTGAACGTCAACGGCGGCGCCGTCGCTCTGGGCCATCCCATCGGCGCTTCCGGCTGCCGCATCCTGGTCACCCTGCTGTACGAGATGAAGCGCCGCGACGCCAAGAAGGGCCTGGCCACGCTGTGCATCGGCGGCGGCATGGGCGCTGCCTGCGCTGTGGAACGCGACTAAACTGCACCTACGCCTCCTCCCTGCGGGGAGGAGGCGCTTCGGGTTTTCTTTCAGCAAACAAAAGGAGGATCTACCATGGCTTACGTTACCAGCGAAGTTGAAGCTGGGGTAGCGGTCATCACCATCGACCGTCCTAAGGCGTTGAACGCCCTCAACGAAGAAGTACTCACCGATCTCAAGGCCGCTTTCGACGGTCTGGATCTGGACGCCGTCCGCTGCGTCGTGCTGACCGGCGCCGGCGATAAATCTTTCGTGGCCGGTGCCGACATCGGCGCCATGGCCAAAATGACCAAGGCTGAAGGCACCGCCTTCGGTAAGTTCGGCAACGACATCTTCCGCATGATCGAGACCTTCCCGGTGCCCGTCATCGCCGCCATCAACGGTTTTGCTCTGGGCGGCGGCAACGAGCTGGCCATGAGCTGCGACATCCGCCTGTGCTCCGACAACGCCGTGTTCGGCCAGCCGGAAGTGGGCCTGGGCATCACCCCCGGCTTCGGCGGCACTCAGCGTCTGGCCCGCCTGGTCAGCCCCGGCATGGCCAAGCAGCTGATCTACGGCGGCCGCAACATCACCGCCGAGGAAGCTTACCGCATCGGTCTGGTCAACGCCGTCTATCCTCAGGAAGAGCTGCTGCCCGCCGCCAAGAAGCTGGCCGGCGGCATCGCCAAGCAGGCTCCCATCGCCGTGCGCAACTGCAAGAAGGCCATCAACGACGGTCTGCAGGTGGACATCGACAAGGCTCTGGAGATCGAAGAAGCTCTGTTCGGCGCCTGCTTCGAATCCTGGGATCAGCAGGAGGGCATGGCCAACTTCCTGCGCAAGAAGGACGACCCCAACAAGGTCAAGGTCGTCGCTTTCCAGAACAAATAAGCTTTCCCCTTTAAGTTTCGGTCCACAAGTTAATTCAATATAAAAAACAAACAAAACAGGAGGAAAACACATGAAGGTTTGCATCATCGGCGCCGGCACTATGGGTTCCGGTATCGCCCATGCTTTTGCTCAGGCTGGCGATCAGTACGAGGTCTTCTCCACCGATATCACCAAGGAATTGGCTGACAAGGGTATCGGCAAAGTTGCCGCCGGCATGGCCAAGCGCGTTGCCAAGGGCAAGATGGCTCAGGAAGAAATGGACGCCATCCTCGGCCGCATCAAGACCGGCGTGAAGGAAGACTTCATCGCTGACGCTGATCTGGTCATCGAAGCTTCCACCGAAAATCCCGAGATCAAGCGCGCCCTGTTCAAGGAAATGGACGAGATGGCCAAGGAAGGCGCTATCCTGGCTTCCAACACCTCCACCCTGTCCATCACCCAGCTGAACCAGGTCTGCAAGCGGCCCATCATCGGCATGCACTTCTTCAACCCGGCTCCCGTCATGAAGCTGGTCGAAGTCACCGCCGGTCTGAACACCCCCGATTCCATGGTGGACGAAGTGATGGCCATCTCCAAGGACCTGGGCAAGAACCCCGTCAAGGTCAACGAGGCCCCTGGCTTCATCGTCAACCGTATGCTGATCCCCATGATCAACGAAGCCGTCTTCACTCTGGCTGAAGGCGTTGCCTCCGCTGAGGACATCGACAGCGCCATGAAGGACGGCGCCGGCCATCCTATGGGCCCGCTGCATCTGGCCGACCTCATCGGTCTGGACGTCTGCCTGTTCGTCATGGAAATCCTCTACAACGAGTTCGCCGACAGCAAGTATCGTCCCTGCCCCCTGCTGACCAAGATGGTCCGCGGCGGCAAGCTGGGCTGCAAGACCGGCGAGGGCTTCTTCAAATATTAATAAAGTCCGTTAGCGTGGCTTATTTAGGAGGATAACAGCATGGATTTTAAACTGGATAAAGAGCATCAGATGCTGCGCAAGCTCTACCGTGAGTTTGCGGAAACCGAAGTCCGTCCCCTCGCCGCCGAAGTGGATGAAGAAGAACGTTTCCCCATGGAGACCGTTCAGAAAATGGCCAAGCTGGGCATGATGGGCATCTACTTCCCCAAGGAATACGGCGGCGGCGGCGCTGACGTGCTGGCTTACGCCATGGCCGTGGAAGAAATGTCCAAGGTCTGCGGCACCACCGGCGTCATCCTGTCCGGCCACACCTCCCTGTGCGTGGCCCCCATTTACGAATTCGGCACCAAGGAACAGAAAGAAAAGTATCTGCCCAAACTGTGCGCGGGCGAATGGATCGGCGCTTTCGGTCTGACCGAACCCGGCGCCGGCACCGACGCTCAGGGCCAGCAGACCACTGCCGTGTTTGACGAAGCCACCAACGAGTGGGTCCTGAACGGCAGCAAGATCTTCATCACCAACGCCGGCTACGCCAACGTCTTCATCATCATCGCCGTCACCGGCAAGAAGCCCGACAAGCGTAACCCGAAGAAGATGATCAAGGTCATCTCCTCCTTCATCGTCGAACGCACCGATCCCGGCTTCAGCGTGGGTCTCCACGAAAAGAAGATGGGTATCCGCGGCTCCTCCACCTGCGAGCTGATCTTCCAGGATTGCCGCATCCCCGCCGACCGTCAGCTGGGCAAGCTGGGCGACGGCTTCAAGATCGCCATGATGACCCTGGACGGCGGCCGTATCGGCATCGCCGCGCAGGCTCTGGGCATCGGCGAAGGCGCCGTCAACGAGGCCATCAAGTACTCCAAGGAGCGCGTCCAGTTCGGCAAGCGCATCAGCCAGTTCCAGAACACCCAGTTCCAGCTGGCCGATATGGCTACCCGCATGCAGGCCGCTCAGTACCTGGTCTACGCCGCCGCCTGCAAGAAGCAGGCCTTCATGGATGCTGAACATGCCGGCGACAAGCCCATCCCCTATTCCGCCGACGCGGCCATGGCCAAGCTGTTCGCAGCTGAGGCAGCCAGCGACGTGACCCGCAGAGCCGTTCAGATCTTCGGCGGCTACGGCTACACCCGCGATTACCCCGTGGAGCGTATGATGCGCGACGCCAAGATCACCGAGATCTACGAAGGCACCAGCGAAGTCATGCGCATGGTCATTTCCGCCAACCTGGGCGTGAACTAAGAAGGAGGTATAGAGTAATAATGAAAGCTATCGTATGTGTTAAGCAGGTTCCCGATACCTCCGGTAAGGTAGCAGTCAACCCGGACGGCACTTTGAACCGTGCCTCCATGCCCACCATCAGCAACCCGGACGACATGAACGCCCTGGAAGCCGCCCTGGCTCTGAAGGACGCCACCGGCTGCAAGGTCGTGGTCGTTTCCATGGGCCCGCCCCCGGCCGAAGGCATGCTCCACGAAATGCTGGCCATGGGCGCTGACGAGGCCTTCCTGATCAGCGGCCGTGAATTCGGCGGTTCCGATACCTTTGCCACCTCCCAGATCATCGCCGCCGGCATCCAGGCCATCGGTCTGGACGACGACGACGTGGTGTTCTGCGGCCGTCAGGCCATCGACGGCGACACCGCCCAGGTCGGCCCGCAGATCGCTGAAAAGCTGGGCCTGCCCCAGGTCAGCTACGTTGCCGAGATCAAGAAGGACGGTAAGGACATCGTTGTGAAGCGGATGCTGGAAGACGGCTACATGACCATCAAGGTACAGACTCCCTGCCTGCTCACCTGCATCAAGGAACTGAACCAGCCCCGCTACATGAACATCCGCGGCATCATGGAATCCTATTCCATGCCCTACACCGTACTGGATTACGAAGCTCTCAAAGACAGTCCGCTCATCGAAGCCGACACCATCGGCCTCAAGGGCTCTCCTACCAACATTCTGACTTCCTTTACCCCGCCTCAGAAGGGCAAAGGCAAGATGCTGGAAGGTGCGGATCAGGAAGCCTGCCATGCCCTGGTCAGCGAGCTCGCTGAGAAGCACATCATCTGATGAGAGAAAGGAGACTGTAAAATGTCTGAATTTGTGAACACCAACCCCGCCGATTTCAAAGGCGTTTGGGTATTCTGCGAGCAGCGCCAGGGCAAGATGATGCCCACCAGCTTCGAGCTGATCTCCGAAGCCCGCAAGCTCGCCGACGAGCTGGGCGTGGAAGTTTGCGGCCTGCTGCTGGGCAGCAACGTTGAAGGCATCGCCAAAGAGCTGGGCGGCTACGGCGCGGACAAAGTCTACATCTGCGACGATCCCGCTCTGGAGACCTACACCACCGACGCTTACGCCAAGGCTCTGTGCGACGCCGTAGTCGAGAAGAAGCCGGAGATCGTGCTGTTCGGCGCTACCAACATCGGCCGCGACCTGGCGCCCCGCTGCGCCGCCCGTCTGCACACCGGCCTCACCGCCGACTGCACCCACCTGGATGTCGACATGGACATCTACAAGCAGTTCCTGCGCGACAACTCCACTCTGCCCGCCGAGCGTATCGACGGTCTGAGCAAGATCAAGGTCAACGGCGAAGACCACAGCGTGGAACGGGACCTGAAGATGACCCGTCCCGCTTTCGGCGGCCATCTGATGGCCTCCATCGTCTGCCCCCGTTTCCGTCCCTGCATGTCCACTGTCCGTCCCGGCGTTATGAAGCGCGCCGAATTCGATCAGGCCAAGGCTGACGCCTGCGTGGTCGAAAAGCTGGCCGTCAAGATCGGTCCGGAAGATCTGCACACCCAGGTGCTGGAAGTGGTCAAGGCCGCCAAAGAGCTGGTCGACCTCACCGGCGCTTCCGTGGTCGTCTCCGTGGGCCGCGGCATCAGCAAGGACGTTGAGACCGGCATCAAGCTGGCCGAAGAACTGGCCTCCGTGCTGGGCGGCGTCGTCGGCGCCTCCCGTGCCGTGGTCGACTCCGGCTGGATGACCGCCGACCATCAGGTCGGCCAGACCGGCAAGACCGTCCATCCCCACATCTACGTTGCTCTCGGCATTTCCGGCGCCATCCAGCATCTGGCCGGCATGCAGGATTCCGAGTACATCATCGCCGTCAACAAGAACGATTCCGCCCCCGTGTTCGAAGTGGCGGACTGGGGCATCTGCGGCGACCTGTTCAAGGTCGTTCCCATGCTCATCGAAGAGTTCAAGGCGGCCTTTGCCAGCAAAGCCTGAGCTTTGTCCGGTATCGCATAAGAAAAGGAGGAAAGCGCAAGCTTTCCTCCTTTTTTTCGTTATAACGGCACGGAAAAGGTCCGCGCAGCAACGCGGACCTTGGATACTCTTTATGCGGCGCAGCCTTCCCTACTCCCGCCGCAGGGCCTCGATGGGGTCCAGCCGGGCAGCGCGGGAGGCGGGCATGGCGCCGAAGATGAGGCCGATGGCCATGGAAAAGCCCACCGCGATCAGGAGCCAGGGCACGTTGACGCCAAAGGGCAGGTTGGCCACCACGGAGATGAGCTTGGCCAGACCGATGCCCACCGCCACGCCCAGGATGCCGCCGGTGCTGGTCAGCACAGCGGATTCGGTGAGGAACTGGGTGAGGATGGTGCGGCGTTTGGCGCCCAGGGCCTTTTTCAGGCCGATCTCCGCCGTGCGCTCCGTCACCGACACCAGCATGATGTTCATCACGCCGATGCCGCCCACCAGCAGGGACAGGCTGGCGATGGAGACCAGCATGAGCCGGATGGCGTTGGTCAGGGTCTTGAGATCGTCGGCGTATTCCTCGGAATTGCCGGCGGAATAGCGGATATCGGGATTGGTCACGTTTTCATTCAGGATGTCGGCGGCGCGCTTGCCCAGGGGTGCCATGTCCTTGGTGTCGGTCACCCGCAGGCCCACGCTGCGCGGTTCGTCGAACTGGTAAATGATGGGCCATGCCCGTTCCGGGACGAAGACCCGGCCCTGACCGCTCTCCCAGCCGTACATATAATAATCGTTGATGGACTGGTACTCCTCTTTTTCGCCGGCGTTGTCGTCGCGGATCACGCCCACCACCTCAAAAGGCTCCTGCTGTATCTCGATGATCTCCCCCAGGGGGTCCTCGCCGTAGAACAGGGAGTCCGCGGCGTTGCCGTCGATGATGGCGACCTTGAAGCCTTTGTTATATTCCTCCTCCGTGAAATTCCGGCCCCGGGCCACGGAGTATTGCATGGTACCGAAGAAATCGTCAGCTATGCCGTAGACCGTGCCGTAGCTCAAGGGCCGGTCCAGATAAAACACGGCGTTCCAGGCCTGCCGGCTCACGTAGGCCGTTACCGCCTCCACACCGGCAAGCTGGCCTATCCGATCCAGCTCGATCCGGGTCATCATGGGCACTCCGGCGGGCAGACCGGCGCTGGCGTCGTAGTACCAGCCGTTCTGGGACAGGGACACGGTGGCCACGTTGTTGCCGGAGCCGATGAGGCTCTTTTCCAGCTTCTGGTTGGTGCCCTCCACGATGGAGACGATGGCGATGATGCTGGCGATGCCGATGATGACGCCCAAAATAGTGAGCAGGGAGCGCAGCTTATGACTCCAGATGCCCCGGAGGGAATTCCTGATGTTTTCTAACATGAGCCGCCTCCTTCCTCAGAACAGTATCAGCGGCATCTTGGTGGTGGTGAGGGTCCCTTCCCGCCCCGCCTTGCCGTATGGGAAAGCAAAATAATCGTCCATATCCAGACCGGAGGTGATCTGCAGATAGCTGCTCTCCGGCGTGGGAGATACCGTCACATCCCGCCGGGTCAGGCGGCCGCTGCCGTCGTCCACCATCATGTAAGAGCCCTGCTCGTCGCTGCGGACGTAGATGGCTTCCAGCACGATGGCCTGATCCAGATCCTCCACGTAGGGGCTTATCTCCACGCCCTGGCCCGCCTCGAAGCCGGAGGCGTTTTCCATATAGGCGGTGTATTCGTAATAGGACACGTTGGGATTGCCCTGACCGTTGCCGTACTGGCCGCTGACGGGATAATCGGACACGGCGGTGATGACGGCCTCCGTGGTCTCGCCGGTCATCCAGTTGAACACGGTGAGCCGGTCGCCCACATGGCATTCAGCCAGCTCCAGTTCGCTGACGTAGCCGGTTACCGTAGCGCCGCTGGCCGCGGCCACCACGCAAAAGGCGCTGCCGTCCCGGGGCGGCGAGGCCGGATCGCCGATCTTTTCCACGGTGCCGCTCATGCCGGCCCGCACCGTAGCGTCGGAGAGCTTTGCCCGGGACTGCTCCAGAGCGTTCTCAGCCAAAGCCAGACTGTTTTCCATGCGGCGGATGGTCAGCTTTTGGTTGGCGATGAGCTTATCCTTTTCCGCCTGGGTATAGGTGGGGCCTTCCGGCTCCGGCTCGGGCTCCGGTTCCGGCGGCAGCCAGCGGTCGTGTCCGGCCACGCTCCAGAAGGAATCGTCGTCCACGGGCAGGAAATTGCGGCCGTCCACCATCCATACGCTCCGCAGTTCGCCTTCCGGCGTGTTCCCTTCCCTGATCTCCAGCAAAGCGATCTCACCCGCGGCTATCCATCGGTTGATCTGGCTGCCTATGAGCAGGGTGGTTTCCCGGCAGAGATAGGTAAAGGGCTCCTCCTCGCTGCCGTCGCCCTGATAGGGTTGGGGCAGACGCTGCTCCGCCGTAGGCTGATAGGGTTCGGGCTCCGCCGGCGGCGGCGCGGGCTCGCAGGGCGTGATGTCCTCATAAGCCGCCAGCTGCTGCCGGGCGATGGACAGGGAGCCGGCGCAGGAACTGACCTCCAGCTCCCGCTGCTTCACCTCCAGCTCCAGGCTGCGGGTGTCATAGCAAAACAGGGCGTCGCCCTTGTTCACCTTGTCGCCGGCCGCCACGAATACCTGCTCAACCTGCTCCGTTTCCTGCAATGAAAAGCTTTGCTGCGCCGCCTCGGTGACCGTACCGCCGGAGGAGGAATTGGACAGCACCCAGCTGCAGTTGACGTCCCCCACCCGCTGCACGTAGGCCTTGTTGTTGCGGTTGCGCAGGCTGATCAGGCCCAGCACCAGAGCCGCGGCGATCAGGGCCAGGACGATGATGAGGATTATCCTTTTCGTTCGCTTTTTCTTTTTGTCTTTGCTCATTGGGGCTGCTCCTCCGTAAGCTCGGGCAGACCGGCCTTATGCTCGATGATCTCGCCGTCCACGATGTGCAGCATCCGGCGGGCCCGGCTGCCGACGCCCCCGTCGTGGGTGATGACCACCACGGTCACGCCTTCGGCGTTGAGCTGCTCGAACAGGTCCATCACCGCGGCCCCTGATTTCTGGTCCAGGGCGCCGGTGGGCTCATCAGCCAGGATGAGCTGGGGGTCGTTGACCAGGGCCCGGGCAATGGCTACCCGCTGCTTCTGTCCGCCGGACAGTTGGTTGGGCAGGAAATCCAGCCGGTCAGCCAGACCCACCCGCGCCAGGGCCCGGGCGGCGATATCCCGCCGCGCTGATCTGGGGACGCCGGCGAAGGACAGGGGCAGCATGACGTTGTGCAGGGCCGTTTCCGTGCTCAGCAGCTGGAAGCTCTGAAAGACGAAGCCGATCTTGTGGCAGCGGATCTCGGACAGCTGGTTATCGTTCAAAGAAAGCACGTCGACCCCGTCCAGCCGGTAAGAGCCGGAGGTGGGCCGGTCCAGACAGCCGATGATATTCATCAGGGTGGATTTGCCGGAGCCGGAGGGCCCCATGATGGCCAGGTATTCCCCTTTATCCAGGCTGAGGGACACGTTGGTGAGGGCGGGCACGGCCAGCTGGTCCTGGCGGTATTCTTTATAGATATGTTCCAATTCCAGCAGCATGGCCTACTCCTGTTCCTGATCCTGCGGCTCTGCCGGCAGGTCTTCCGTCGCCGTATCCGCCGCATCCGCCGCATCATCTATGCCGGCCCCGTCCTCCGGGACTTCGTCATAGATGGGCTCGATATAGACGTGCTGGCCCAGCAGCAGCTGCTCGTCAGTATTCAGGGACACGTAGAAATTGTACTTGGTGGCCTGATTCTCGGAGGTCCCGCCGTAATCGCCGTAATACATATCCTGCGCGGAAGAGACCGTGTTTTCCGTGTCGATCTTGGTAACGGTGCCGGACCAGACCTGATTTTCGTCCGCCCGGGAGCGGATGTTCACCGCCATGCCCTCGTACAGGGTCCACACGTTCATCTCGTCCACCGTGCCTTTGACCTGATAGGCGCCGCTGGCCAAAATGGTCATAAAGGGCTGGCCGGGGTCAGCCGGATTGCTGTTGATCTGCTTGACCACGCCCTCCATGGTGGAGGTCACCACCGCGTTTTCCATGCTCTTTTGCAGGTTTTCGATCTCCATCTGCTTCATCTGCAAATTGAGCTCGGCCTGACCGCGG
>CAMZIS010000022.1 GCA_947307285.1 uncultured Peptococcaceae bacterium
CGGCAGCAGCGGCAGGAGCCGGAGCGGGAGCGGGAGCGGCAGCAGCGGCGGGAGCAGCGGCCGGAGCCGGAGCAGCGGAGCCGCCGAGCTCTTCTACTTCAACAGCAAAAGTTTCACCATTAACGGTCACGTTATACTTCTTCATTATATTAATTCCTCCTGAATTGTTAATTAAAGATAAGACTGTCTGGTGTTGATCAGCTCGCTAGCGGCGCTGGAGGCCCAGGGGCCGGGCACGCTGTTGACGCGCTTGATGGCGACGAACTTAAGGGCTTTACCGCCGGCGGCAGCGGACACGGCAGCCATGATAGCGGCGACCTTCTTGGGGTCGATGCCGGCGGCAGGAGCGGACTTGGTGGCTGCCGGAGCAGCGGCAACAGCCGGAGCAGCAGCGGCAGCCGGCAATTCATTTTTTGCCGCACCCGCAGCCTTTTTCTTGGTGGAATTATCCACCGCCTTGTCCAAAGCCGTGATGCAGAACATGAGGATGATCAGGATCAGGAAGACGACGGCCATACCGATGACCGTGGTCTCCACACCTACTAATGCCCAGTTGCCTTCCATATAAGTACCTCCTTAGACCGGCAGATTGCCGTGCTTCTTGCCGGGACGGGATTCCTTCTTGGTCAGCAGGGATTCCAGAGATCTGATCAGGTAGAAGCGGGTCTGTTCCGGTTCGCACACGATGTCGACCATGCCTCTGGCGGCGGCGCAGTACGGATTGGAGAATTCTTCTTCGTACTCGTCGATCTTCTGCTGACGCATCTTGGCCGGATCCTCGGCAGCGTCGATGTCCTTACGGAAGACGATGTTGGCAGCGCCCTGAGCGCCCATGACGGCGATCTGAGCGGTGGGCCAGGCGATGACGGCGTCGGCGCCCAGAGCCTTGGCGCACATGGCGAGGTAAGCGCCGCCGTAAGCCTTACGGGTGATGACGGTCATCAGCGGCACGCTGGCTTCACTGTAAGCGTACAGCAGCTTGGCGCCGTGACGGATGATGCCGCCGTGTTCCTGGGCAACGCCGGGCAGGTAGCCGGGGGTGTCCACGAAGGTGACCATGGGGATGCCCATGGCGTCGCAGAAGCGGATGAAACGACCGGCCTTATCGGAGCAGTTGATATCCAGGCAGCCGGCCATGACCTTGGGCTGGTTGGCGATGACGCCGACGCTCATGCCGTTGAGGCGGATATAGCCGGTGATGATGTTGGCGGCCCAGTCCTTCTGGACTTCGAAGAAGACGTGATCGTCGGCGATGGCCGCGATGACTTCCTTCATGTCGTAGGCCTGGTTGGGATTATCGGGAACGATGTCTTTCAGCACTTCGTCCTGACGTTCGGCAGGATCGGCGCAGTCGTAAACGGGAGCGCCTTCCAGGTTGTTGGCAGGCAGGTAGCTGAGCAGGGTCTTGATCTGGTCGATGCATTCCTGCTCGCTGGCGGCATAGAAGTGCGCGTTGCCGCTCTTGGTGTTATGGGTGCGGGCGCCGCCCAGGACTTCCTGGGTTACGTCTTCGCCGGTGACGGACTTGATGACCTGGGGACCGGTGATGAACATGTAGGACTTATCCACCATGAAGATGAAGTCGGTCAGGGCCGGGCTGTACACAGCGCCGCCGGCGCAGGGGCCCATGATGACGCTGATCTGCGGGATGACGCCGGACGCGTGGGTGTTGCGCTTGAAGATCTCGCCGTAACCGGTAAGAGCGTCAACGCCTTCCTGGATGCGGGCGCCGCCGGAATCGTTGATGCCGATGCAGGGAGCGCCGACCTTAACGGCCAGATCCATGACCTTGCAGATCTTCTGAGCGTGCATCTCGCCCAGGGAGCCGCCCAGAACGGTGAAATCCTGGGAGAAAACGTAGACCAGTCTGCCGTCTACGGTGCCGTAACCGGTAACGACGCCTTCGCCGGGAGCCTTGACCTTATCCATGCCAAAATAGGTGCCGCGATGGATAACGAACTGATCCAGCTCAACGAAGCTGCCGTCGTCCAGCAACGCCTCGATACGCTCACGAGCCGTCATTTTGCCGGCTTCATGCTGCTTATCGATCTTCTTCTGTCCGCCGCCGAGTAAAACTTCCTCGCGCTTAGCGGCAAGCTTTTCCAGCTTTGCTTCTCTCGACATTCTCATACCTCCTGTTGTTTTGCCGCATACGACGGTGTCGTCCCCAGCCGCATGCCCAATAAACTATATAAACATAAACAGTTAAAACGAAGGAAAAAGAGGGCTGACCTTAGTCTCTCTGGCACAGTTCCAGCAGGACGCCGCCGGTGGCCTTGGGATGCAGGAAAGCGATGCTGGCGCCGCCTGCGCCGCCGCGGGGAGCCTGGTCGATGAGGCGGACTTCTTTAGCCTTCAGCTCTTCCAGAGCTTCGACGATGTTGTCCACCTTCAGGGCTACGTGCTGGATGCCCTGACCGTTCTTTTCGATGTATTTGGCGATGGGGCTGTCTTCGGAAGTGGCTTCCAGCAGCTCGATCTCGGAATCGCCGCAGGGGATGAAAGCGGTGATGACCTTCTGGGAGGCGACTTCTTCACGGGCGACGATCTTCAGTCCCAGGATGCCTTCCCAGAACTTGGCGGCCTCGTCGATGCTCTTTACAGCAACGCCGATGTGGTCGACTTTGAGTACTTTTGCCATTGCGATTTCTCCTTTAAAAATATTTTTATAAATAAATACAAAAACAAAAAAACTACACCAGTTTATCACGAAAAAATTAGAATAAACCTTTCTAAATATAGCATAAAAGCGGGCCTTTTTTCAACAGCAAATAAATAGTCGCAATTTTTAGCTTTTTATTCGGGCATACGGCGAAAATTGTAAAATCAACAGGCGGCCGGTCGCTTTTTTATTGCGAAAAATATTTGACTTCAATGGTCAAATCAGGTAATATAGATAGGTACCTCGTGCCTGTAGCTCAGAGGATAGAGCGCCGGCCTCCGGAGCCGGAAGCGCAGGTTCGATTCCTGTCAGGCGCACCAGAAAACACCCCGTGGAGACGGGGTGTTTTTCTTTGTCTTTCACAGCAATAAATCTTTTATGCATAGAGTCTCCAGCTCCAGGCTGTCCTGAGGCAGATAGGCCGGCTCGCCTTTGTAGTCCACCTTGCACCATTTGTCGTCCACATTTTCCTGCAGCACGATGAAGCGCTGGTAGCGCACGGCCTTGGTCAGGACTTCCGCCGTGGCCGAGGGCGCGCTGCGCAGCTCGACCTGATCCTTGTCTTTCAGCACGGTGCCCACGGTGACCTCTTCGCCCAGCTTGTACTGTTTGACGTAGAGGAATTCGGCGTAGACGTAGGCCAGTTCGCCGCGGGCGACCACCTGATACCAGCCGTCCTCCGACTCCTCCCCTATCACTTCCAGCATGGTGCCGGCCAGGACGTTGTCGATGATGCGGGCCTCCTGATCCGGGGCTACGCGCAGGTTGACGTTGTCCGTATCCACCACGATCCCTACCTGCACGGGCTGGGCCGAGGCAGGCTTTTCCGCGCCGGCGTCGCCGTCCACCGGCTCTTCCAGCGGCTCAGCGCAGGCGCAGAGCAGGCACAAGACCAGTGCCAATACGGTCAGGAAGAAAACTCTTTTCAATTGATAACGCCTCCTTCCGGCCGCTTAGAGCAGGTTGTTGTCTATTTCGTCGATGAAGGGCACCCGGTCCGCCAGGGATTCGAAGTTGCTGTCCCGGTATTTGGCAAAATCCATCTCCGCCATATACACGCCTTCGTAATTCTCCCCTCGGACCAGCAGCTCGCCGTCGGGCGCTGCCACCAGGGCGCCGCCGCAATAGGTGTTGTCGACCGTGTCCGTATAGTTGGTGGCCAGGACGAAAGCCCGGTTTTCCGTGGCCCTGGCCCGGCACAGCAGCTCGTATTCGCGGATGCGGGCCCGGGGCCAGCTGGTGGGCACGCATAACAGACGGGCCCCGCGCAGGGCCAGGTTACGGCACATTTCGGGAAAACGAAGATCGTAGCAGATGCACAGACCCACGTTGATCCTCTCCCCCGCTTTTTCATAATCGAAAGAGACCAGCTCGTCGCCGGCGGTGAAATAGAGATGCTCCTGCATGTAGTGGGGGAAGAGATGGGCCTTGCGGTATTTGGCCAGGGTCTGGCCTTTTGGCCCGATGACGAAGCAGGTGTTGTATACGGCGCCGTGCCTGTCTTCGGGGATGCTGCCGCCCACGATGGTGACGCCTGCCTCTGTGGCCAGCTCGCGCAGCATCGACAGGGCGGAGGCTTGATGGCGGGGGGCCAGCTCCGCGATGTCTTCCAGGGCATAGCCCGTGTTCCACAGTTCAGGCAGGATCAGCAGCTCCGCGCCCTTATCTATGGCCTCGTTCAGCAATTCCCGGGCCCGGGCCATGTTGTGCTCGACCTGAGCGGGCAAAATGTCAAATTGGATAGCGGCGGCTTTGATCTTCATAGGCCGATCAACTCCCTCAGCTCCAGCAAGTGATGTATGGTATGGTAGTCTGCCACGGGCTCCACCCGGTCATAGGACCAGGCCGAAACGTTAAGGAAGGCTACGTTCAGGCCAGCCAGCCGCGCCGGGTTCACGTCGGAGCGGATGCTGTTGCCCACCATCCACGTTTTCTCGGGCGGCAGTTCTTTTTCCTGTACGAAATCGCGGAACACCTGAACGCTTTTTTCCCGCACGATCCTGATCTCGTCAAAAAAACGGGTCAAGCCGCTGCGTTCCACCCGCGGGCGCTGATACTTGGGATCGCCCACTGTCAGCAGATACAGCGGCAGTTTGCCCTGGAGCCCCTTCAGCAGCTCCTCCGCGCCTTCCATCAGCGGCGTCGGCATATCGTAAAGGCTCCAGCCTATTTCCTCAAAACGGTCGGCCGCGCCGGGAGGCAGTTCGACACCGCTCAGACGCGCGAAGTATTCGCCCGTCTCCCGCATGCCCTTGGGGAAGGCCCAGGGCACCAGATGCCCTGCCCGGGCGATGTTGGCCATATCGGCCTGATTCAGGTATTCCGGCCACTGTTCCCGAAAGGAGAGGCCCAGCCTTTCCATTTCATCGAACAGGACCTGTCGCAGCCGGTCATAGAAAACGTTGGTATAGACCAGCGTATCGTCAAAATCGAAGATAACGGCCAAGGGCGTCATACCAGCGTCCCCAGGCGATGATCCTGACCCTCCGGTACAAGTATATTGGAGATGCGGCACATCTCAACGATGCGGGAGGTGCTGCGATCCCCGATCTTGTCTTCCAGATCACGCAGATCCAGATTTGTGGTGATCACACTGGGCAGGTTGCGGTTGTAGCGGTGGTTGATGATGGTGAACAGCTTGTTGCACACCCAATCCGAATAATTGTGCGCGCCCAGGTCGTCCAATACCAGCAAAGGCACGTTGTAAGTACGGGAAATGATCTCCGCTTCGTCCAGGCCTTCGTTTTCCCGACGATAGCTGAAACGCAGCTGATCCAGGAATTCCGGCACCACCAAAAACAGAGCTTCGCCCCCCTGATCCAGCACCCTGTTGGCCGTGGCCGCCGCCAGATGGGTTTTTCCGCAACCCACCTTGCCCATGAGCAGCAGACCGCGCCCGGTCTTACCCGCCGCGCATGAATCCGCCAAAGAACGGGCATTCTGCATGGCTTCTGACGCTATATCCCGGTAAGACTTGCCGTCATCATTTTTTAAATAATCCGGATAGCAATGCAGATCAAAGCTGTCGAAGTCCATCATCTGCAGCCGGGCGGTGAGTCCGGCCGCCGCTTTTTTCTCCCGCAGCAGAGAACTGCTGCGGCAGACGCAGGGCCAGGCCCGGTCGCCCCGCAGCACGTAGCCGGTGTCCCGGCACAGAGGGCAGTTATAGACCTCAGCGTCCTCTGCCGGAGCGTCTTTACCCAGTTTTTCCAGTCCCTCGACTATTGTATGTAATGTGGCTTTGAAATCTTCCATACTTCTTCAGTCAGTTTACCTTTACGTTATCGTATTTGCTTTTCTTCTTCTCCGGCTTTTCCTTTTTCGCAGCAGGCTCTTTTTCTTCCGGGACGTCCTGCTCCAGCACCATAGACAAGGTCGTAAAATGCTTTTTCTGCCAGTCCTTCAAAATGGAGCCTATATAGTTCATGGAGCATTTGTCACGCAGGGCGGCCCGTTTCAGAGCCTCTTCGATCAATTCCGGCGGTATCTGCTCGTCCTCCACCCAGTTGCGCAGCCGTTCGCTTTCCGAATAGCGCAGAGGGCGGCCCAGTTCCTGTTCGAAGCGGCGATAAAGATGGGACAGGGCCCGCATCTCCTCCCGCTCCGCCAGAGGGGAAAGTCCCGTAAGGTCAGTGCCCCGCTCGCCGTCTACCCGCACCTGGGTGGCCCACAGGAGATACAATTCACGCCGGAGGCCCTCGCAGCTATAGCAGGCGGTTTTGGCATCGAGCTCCAGCAGGCGGCGATCCAGGAAGGGCCGCAGCAAAGCCAGGGCTTCCTCCTCGTCCACTCCGAATTCCGCCGCAGCCTGAGCAACGGGAGCGGTGCCGCCATTATAGCACAATGAAACAAGGCGCAGCAGGCGGATCAGCTCTTTTTCGTTCAGGTCCAGCTCGCTGTAGCGGCGCAGCAGGGATATGGGCAGCAGCCGTGAGTCCCGCAGCAGACTGGCGGCATAATCACAGGCCGACTGATTGTCGGTGATCTTTTTTTTCAATGGAACATACCCAAAACAGAACTCATCTGATGCGGCGCAGGTAATCCCGCAGGCGGATCAGCTTATCCACGTCGCGGCTGGCCATGACGCGCTGGATATCGGCGTTGATCTCCAGCAGCAGCTCGGCGTCCAGCGTCCGGGCGGTATCAGAGGCTGCGTCGGCTGCCGCGGTGGCAGCCTCAGGATGGACGATGGAGGCGGGATGGACCACCGCTTCGCCCGCGGCGTCCGTGGCCAGATCGAAGCAGTAACCGTGCTCCGGCGCGATGGCGTTGACGCCGAACTTTTCGCTGATCTCGGCGGCCCAGGACACGGTGGATTCCTCTTCGCCGTGGGTCATGAACATGCGGCCGGGCATATGCTTGAAGCCATGCAGCCACTCCAGCATCTCGTCGTGATCGGCATGGGCGGAAAAGCCTTCCATGTTGTAGATCTCGGCCTTCACTTCCACCTCTTCGCCGTGGATGGTCACCTGCTTTTCGCCTTCGATCAGGCGGCGGCCCAGAGTGCCTTCGACCTGATAACCGAAGAACAGCACCGAGCATTCCTTGCGCCACAGGTTATGCTTGAGGTGATGCTTGATGCGGCCGGCGTCCGCCATGCCGGAGGCGGAGATGATGATGGCCCCGGACTTGATGGAATTCAGCTGCTGCGACTCAGCGGCGCTGGCAGTATAGACCAGGTTTTTCAGTACGAAGGGCGGACGGCCTTCCTCTTTGAACAGCTTGGCCGTCATGCGGTCGTAATAATCGGGGAAGCGGGAGAATATCTCCGTGGCTTTGATGGCCAGCGGACTGTCCACGTAGACCGTGCATTCCGGGATCATTTTGTTGAGCTGCATCTCGTTCAAGAGATAGAGGATATCCTGAGTGCGGTCCACGGCAAAGGCGGGGATGATGACGTTGCCGCCCCGACGCACGGTCTTGGTGATGACCTCGGCAAAGATAGGGATCTCTTTTTCCGCGTCGCCGCCGTGGTTGCGGTTGCCGTAAGTGGATTCCATTACCATATAGTCGGCGCTCTGCATGGGATAGGGATCGCGGACGATGGCCTGGTCCTTGCGGCCCAGATCGCCGGTGAAGACCAGCTTGCGCTGGACGCCGTTTTCTTCGTAAAAGATCTCCAGCATGGCGGAGCCGAAAATGTGGCCCGCGTCCTGCAGCACCACTTTGATGCCCTCGGCCGGGGAGAATTCCTCACCGTAGCGCACGCCCTTGCACAGGGGAACTGTGGCCAGCGCGTCTTCCGCGGTATATATGGGCTCCAGCATATGTTCACCGGCCCGCATCAGCTTGCGGTTCTTGCGCTCGACTTCCTGTTCCTGAATGTAACCGGAGTCGGGAAGCATGATCTCCAGCAGGGCGACGGAAGCGGTAGACGTATAGATGGGGTTTTTGAACCCGTTCTTATAAAGCTTGGGCAGCAGGCCGCTGTGATCGATATGAGCGTGGGTCAGCAGGACGAAATCTATATCACCCGGATTGAAGGGAAAATCAACGTAGTTGTTGTTCTTAAGCGCCTTATTGCCCTGGAACATCCCGCAGTCCACCAGGAACTTGCAGCCGTTGTGCTCCAGCAGATAGCAGGAGCCGGTAACCGTGCGCGCGGCTCCCAAAAATGTGATCTTCATATATCTTTTTCCTCCTGAAGAAAAGCCATTTATGGATATATTACAGCTAAATTTCTGCGCCGCGCAGGCAAAACCTGCCTTTGAAACCGGATAATTCGGCAGAAATATTATCTGTACATAAAAACCGTTAAAAAAGCTAAATTTATGTTTGACATTGCAGGCGTCAGCAGTTATAATAGTTGATGCTGAAGCCACGGGACGTAGCGCAGCTTGGTAGCGCATCTGGTTTGGGACCAGAGGGCCGCAGGTTCAAATCCTGTCGTCCCGACCATCTATCCCGTGAGGTCAATATTGGGGTGTAGCCAAGCGGTAAGGCAACGGTCTCTGAAATCGTCATTCACTGGTTCGAATCCAGTCTCCCCAGCCACTTGAGAAACCTCTTTTGTCACCTTGACAAAAGAGGTTTCTTTGTTGCTTGTTCCGGCGGCTTATAGTATAATCGCTTCAGCGAACGGTATTTGCCGTGAAAATGATCAGGCCTGTCCGTCAGCCGGAAAAGGATTCGTTCTTTTCCCTTTTGCTATGCTCTACCATAAAACCCCGTCTACGGACGAGGTTTTTCAGTAAGCGACCGCAGAAGAACTGACCGGTAAAGACCTTCATGCAGACGATAAAGGTATCATGACATGAACGATAGAATTGAGCCAGCCCGCTTTGACCGCAGATTCTACCGTCAGATGCTGTCTATCGGCATCCCCATAATCATCGGCCATCTGATCTCCATCAGCCTGAACATGATCGACACCATGATGATCGGCCGTTTGGGCGTGCAGGAGCTGGCAGCAGTAGGCGCGGCCAACCGCATCTTTTTCATCTTCATCATCGTCTGCTTCGGCTTCTTTTCCGGCGCCTCCATCCTGCTTTCGCAGTACTGGGGCATTCGGGACGTGGCAAACATCCGCCGCATCACGGGGCTGCAATATGTGTTCACGGCGACCCTGGCCTTGCTCACCGTTGTGCTGGTCCGGCTGCTGACGCGGCAGATCATCGGTCTGTTTTCCAACGAACAGCCGGTGATCGATTTCGGCGCGGCCTATCTGCGCATCGTTCTTTGGTCCTATCCTCTGGCCGCTCTGGGATGCGTGATCTTCTTCAATTCACGCTGCATCCACCGGCTGGCTGCGCCTACGATTATTTCTACCGTGGCCGTGGCCACCAACACCTTCCTGAACTACTGCCTGATCTACGGCCACTTCGGCCTGCCCCGGCTGGGCGTGGAGGGCGCCGCTCTGGCCACGGTCATCGCCCGGGCCCTGGAATTCGTCGCGCTGGTGGTTTATGTCTATGCGAGCCGCGAACATCCGCTGGCGGGAAAGATACGAGAACTGCTGTCCTTTGACCGCGATCTAGTAAAGCGGGTGGCCCACAAAGCCCTGCCCACCACCATATCCGAAACGGCCTGGTCCGCCGGGACTTCCGTGTATTACATAGCCTTCGGCATGATCGGCTCCGACGCTCTGGCCGTGGCGCAGGTCTGCGCCGTGGTGGCCGATATCTTCCAGGCCTTCTTTTACGGCGTGGGCAACGCCTGCGCTGTGATGATCGGCAACGAGCTGGGCCAGGCCCACAAGGAGACGGCCTATGCCTACGCCCGCCAGTTCCTGAAGATAGCCTTTTTCCTGTGTCTGGTGCTGACGGCGGTATTCTATCTGCTGCTCCGGCCCATCGTGGGCTTTTACCGCTTTGACGCGGCCACCTCTGCCCTGCTCTACTCGTCGCTGCTGGTCTACGTGATCTATACCACGCCGCGCAACCTCTGCTACACGGCGATGATCGGCATCCTGCGTGCCGGCGGCGACGCCACCTATTGCATGATCCTGGACCTGCTGGGCGTATGGTGCATGGGCGTGCCGCTGGCTTTTATCGGCGCCTGCGTCCTCCACTGGCAGCTGCCGGCGGTGATCGCTCTGGTCTTCATCGAGGAGGCGCTGAAGCTGCTGATCTGTCTCTACAGGATGCGCAGCCGCAAATGGGCTTCGGTGCTGGTATGAGCGAGGCAAAAGCAAAACTGACGAAAAACGGGATGGCATTTTGCCATCCCGTTTCGATTTATGCAGTGATTATCTCAGACCCGTCCCTTAGTGAAGTCCAGTCGCACGTAATCCGGAAGGCCGTCCTTTTCCGGCACGTCCACCACGCCTTCCACCAGCGGGCGGCAGTAGCGCAGGAAGTCCTCGGTTACGTAGTTATGCTCGGCGTTGATCCACTCCAGGGGCACTTTCTTTTCGATGTTGGCCACCTTGTCCAGAGGAGCTTCGCCCATCTTTACCTGGTAGGGAGCGTCGCTGACGCGCTCGATGGTGACCATGACGCCGTTTTTGCCGGCCAGGGCGTATTCCACGGCAGTCTTGCCGCACAGATAGGCCTCGTCCGCGTCGGTCTTGGAGGCGTAGTGCATGGCGCTGCGCTGCATGGTGCCGGGAGTGTTGCAGCGGGTCTTGACGCCGATCTCGTCCTCTACCCACTTTTTCAGCACTTCGCCGCAGCCGGAAAGCTGGGCGTGGCCGAAAGCGTCCTTTGTACCGCTGTCGGAAATGAAGGTGCCGTCTTCATAATGCAGGCCCTCGGAGGCAGCCACATAGCAGTAGCCGTATTTCTCATACACCGCTTTCACGTCGGCGATGAACTTCTCCTTGGAGAAGGGCACTTCGGGCAGGTAGATCAGATGGGGCGCTTCGTTTTCGTAGCGCTTGGACAGGGCGGCGGAGGCGGTGAGCCAACCG
>CAMZIS010000023.1 GCA_947307285.1 uncultured Peptococcaceae bacterium
TTGCAGGTGGAGGCGGGCGGCAGAGGCAAGTCCCCGTTTTTGCTGTGGAGCAAAGTCCCGCTTTCCGCCTCCAGCACGGCAAAGGCGGCGGCGTCCGGCTGGGGCCAGGCCCCGTACGCCTTGGCGGAGCAGCACAGCAGAGCTGAAAACAGCAGACTAAAGACCCAGATTTTCCGAGACCGTGACAAAGCGGTATCCTTTGGCCCGGGCGTCTTCGATGATGCCGGGCAGGGCTTCCAGGGTGCAGGCCGTGGGGTGGGCCAGGATGATGGCGCCGCCCTGGAGCTGGGTCGTCACCCGCTGCAGCACGGTGTCCGCGTCCGGCTGCTGCCAGTCTATGGTATCCACGCTCCACAGCACGGTCTCGCAGCCGGCCCGCTTCGCCGCGGCGAGCACGTGCTCCTCCGACTCGCCCCCGGGCGGAGCGTATAGCCGGGCGTCCACCCCGGCGGCGTTCCGAATGGCCTCCGCCGTGCGTTCTATCTCCGCCACGATCTCCGCCTCGCCGGAGGCGTTGGGGCTGGCGTGGCTGTAACCGTGATTGCCCAATTCGTGACCGGCGGCGGCGATATCAGCGGCAAGCTGCGGGTTATTGTCGCACCAGCGGCCGGTCAGGAAAAAGGTGGCCTTCACGTCCTTTTCCGCCAGCAGGGCCAGGATGTCGGGCAAATACTCTTCGCCCCAGTCCACGTTGAAAGAAAGGCTCACTTCGTCGCTGTCCGCCGCCCCGCAGCGGTAGGCCTCGGCCAAAACGGGCTCGCTGTACACCTTAGGCAGCACGGCCAGACCGCCGCAGATCAGCAGGGCCAGGGCCGCCATGTAGACCAGGCCCAGCAGGGCCCCATGCTTCGAGCAGAATAAAACGCGCATATCCTCCCTCCTCGCCTGATTATATGGTCCTTCCCCGGGTAATAGACCGGCAGCATCCGGGCATATATTGGGGCAAAGGAGGAGCTTATGCGAAAAAGAGTCAGCGTCTTCGTGCTGCGGCCGCGGCCCGGCCTTGTGGCTGTCGTTCTCTGTCTGGCCCTGCTGCTCGGCCTGCGCGGCGGGTTGGCAAAGGGCCGGCTGCAGCAGGCCCTGGCGCCTTCCCTGTTCGGCGTGTCCCTGGTCATCGACGCGGGCCATGGCGGGGCGGACCCGGGCATGGTGGGCGGCGCCGTGCTGGAAAAGGACGTGAATCTGGCGGCGGCCCGCTGCTTTGCAGAGTACTGCCGTGCCGCCGGCGCGGCGGTGACCCTGACCCGGGAGGACGACGCAGCCCTGAGCGACAGCAAGCGGGCCGACCTGGAGCAGCGCGTGGCCATAACTGAAAAAGCGCAGGCCGACGTCTTTATCAGCCTGCACTGCAACAGCTTCGTGGCCGATCCCGGCCAGCACGGGGCCCAGGTGTTCTACGCGGCGGACAATGAGGAAGGCCGGCGGCTGGCTGAAACGATGCAGCGCGCTCTCAGTGAAGAGTTGGGCAATACAGAGCGGACGGCCCTGCCCCACGCGGATTCCTATTTGCTCAAAAATATCGACTGCCCGGCCGTCATCGTGGAAATGGGCTTTTTGTCCAACACTGCGGAGGAAGAGGAGCTGGCCTCCCCGGACTATCAGTGGGAGCTGGGCTGGGCCCTGTTCTGCGGTCTCAGCGACTATCTTACCGGAAGTTAAAAGAGGACAAAAAAGAAGACGGCCGGAGCCGTCTTCTTTATGTTTTGATTGGAACAGGTTATCAGACGATACCCTGAGCGATCATGGCGTCGGCCACCTTGACGAAACCGCCGATGTTGGCGCCGTCAACGTAGTTGATGTAACCGTCGGCCTTGGTGCCGTATTCCACGCAGGTGTCGTGGATGTTCTGCATGACGCCTTCCAGCTTGTCGTTGAGGACTTCGTCCTTGCTCCAGCTCAGGCGTTCGCTGTTCTGGGACATTTCCATACCGGAAACGGCCACGCCGCCGGCATTGGCAGCCTTGCCAGGCGCGAAGGGGATCTTGGCGTCCTGGAAAGCCTTCATGGCGTCCAGAGTGCAGGGCATGTTGGCGGCTTCCACAACGGCCTTGCAGCCATGCTTCAGCAGTTCCTTGGCCTCGTCGCCGTTCAGCTCGTTCTGGCAGGCGGTGGGGATGGCCACGTCGCATTCAACGGTGCTCCAGCAGCGCTGACCTTCGAAGTACTGGAGGCCGAACTTGTCGGCGAAGTCCTTGATGGGCTTGCGGTAAACGGCCCACAGAGGCTTCAGGTATTCCAGCTGTTCGTCGTTGACGCCGTCGGGAACGGAGACCCAGCCGAAGGGGTCAGCCACGCTGACGCACTTGCCGCCCAGGGAGTTGACCTTTTCGATCAGGTAGCAGCCCACGTTGCCGGCGCCGGACAGAGCGACCTTCTTGCCTTCGAAATCGCCCAGGCCGTTCTTGGCCAGCACGTGCTGAGCAAACATGGTGACGCCGTAGCCGGTGGCTTCGGTGCGGCCCAGAGAACCGCCGAAGGGGATGCCCTTACCGGTCAGAACGCCTTCGTAGCGGTCGACCAGCTTTTTGTACTGACCGAACAGGAAGCCGATCTCACGGCCGCCCACGCCGATGTCGCCGGCGGGAACGTCGGTATCGGGACCGATGTGACGGAACAGTTCGCTCATGAAGGCCTGGCAGAAACGCATGACTTCAGCGTCGGACTTGCCGATGCCGTTGAAGTTGGCGCCGCCCTTGCCGCCGCCCATGGGCAGGCCGGTCAGGGAGTTCTTGAAGATCTGCTCGAAGCCTAAGAATTTCAGAGTGCCCTGAGTTACGTTAGGAGCAAAACGCAGACCGCCCTTGTAGGGGCCGATGGCGCTGTTGAACTGGACTCTCCAGCCCTTGTTGACCTGGACATTGCCCTGATCGTCGACCCACGGTACGCGGAAGCTGACTACGCGTTCCGGTTCGACCAGTCTTTCCATCAGACCGTCTTTCAGATACTTGGGGTTAGCGTTCACGAAGGGAGCCAGAGAAGCGATGATCTCCTGAGCTGCCTGGTGGAACTCGGGTTCCGCCGGGTTGTCGGCGATAACCTTAGCCATAAATTTTTCAACGTCGAGTGCCATTGAAAGTACCTCCTTATAATAATAAACAAACGCTTAATAAACGGTATATGTACAGAGTTCCCCAATTTGAACCTCTGTTACCATGTTGATTGTACCTCTTTACGGCAATAATTGCAAGAGCCTATATTATCATTTTTAATGCGATTTCGTACTTTGCATTACAAATAATCAGCCACGCCAAATTCCGTTGCGTCCCGCCGGCCGTTCTGACCTCCGGCGGCCGGCGCTGCCCGTATTGACACAAAAAAAAGCTTAGTGCATAATTGAACCAGCGAAGGATCACAGGCCTTGGGAAAGGGAAAAATGAAGCTGCACTGCATGATGGGAATAAAGCCGGAAGCCCGGGTAACGGCCCTGGTGGGCGGCGGCGGCAAGACCACCTCCCTGCTGGCCCTGGCAAAGGAAGCGAGGGAAGCGGGCAAGCGCACTGCGGTCCTCACCACCACCCATATCCGCCCGCCCCGCCGGGACGGCTTCGCCCTGCTGTTGTCCTTCGATCCCGACGCCGCGGAACTGGCCTGGAGAAAAGGGCAGGCCGTGGTTGCGGGTAAGCTTGCGCCGGACGGGCGGCTGCTCAAACCGGAGCAGGAAATGTGGGACTACCTGCTGCGGCAGGCCGACGCGGTCTACGTGGAAGCCGACGGCTCCCGGGGCCTGCCCCTGAAGTATCCGGCCTCCTGGGAACCGGCCCTGCCCCAAGAGGCGGAACAGGCGCTGCTGCTGTGCGGGCTTTCCGCCCTGGACAAGCCGTTTGACGAATACTGCCACCGGGCCGAGCTGGCCCGGCAGGAGCTGGGCCTGACCGAGGAGCTCATCGACGAGGATGTGATGGCGCGCATCCTCAGCGCGGGCTACGGCCGCTTCCGGCCCACGGTCATCATCAACCAGGCGGATACAGAGACGTTGGCAGCCCGGGGGAGAAAGCTGGCCCGGCTGCTGGCGGAACGGGGCCTGGCCCAAAGCAGGGTAATATCCCTGCATAATGTGCTGGATCAACTGGGCTACGCTTACTGATACTGCCGGAAACAGGATATTTTCATGGAAAACATACATCCCGATCAGGCGCGGTCCGAAAGCGGCCGCCCCCTCACCGGACGCTTCGCCCCCACGCCCAGCGGACGCATGCATCTGGGCAATCTGTTTGCCGCCATGCTGGCCTGGGCCTCAGTGCGCAGCCGCGGCGGCCGCATGATCCTGCGCATCGAAGACCTGGATACGGAACGCTGCTCAAAGCGGTGGGCCGATCTGCTGAAGCAGGACCTGGACTGGCTGGGGCTGGACTGGGACGAGGAAGCGCCGCCCCAACGGGAACGGGGCGAGGCCTACGCCGCGGCCCTGGAACGCCTGCAAGAGCAGGGGCTTATCTATCCCTGCTGGTGCACCCGGGGCCTGCTGCACGCGGCCTCCGCCCCTCATGCCGAGGACGGACACAGCGTCTATCCCGGTTTCTGCCGCGATTTGACAGCGGAGGAACGGGCTGCCCGAGCCGGCAAGCCCGCCTCCACCCGGCTCATCGTCCCGGACGAAGTCATCTCGTTCATCGACGGCGTACAGGGGCCTTACAGCGAGAACCTGGCCCGGGACTGCGGCGATTTCGTGGTGCGCAAGGCCGACGGCGGCTGGGCCTATCAGCTGGCCGTGGTGGTGGACGACATCGCCTCCGGCGTGAGCGAAGTGGCCCGGGGCCGGGACCTGCTGAGCTCGGCGCCGCGGCAGATCTATCTTTACCGCCTGCTGGGCTCTGAACCGCCGGCCTATTTCCACGCCCCGCTGCTGCTGGGGCCGGGAGGCCGCCGTCTGAGCAAGCGGGACCTGTCCCTGGATATGGGGACCCTCAGAGAAAACTTCAGCCCGGAGCAGATAGTGGGGCATCTGGCCCATTTGGCGGGCCTTACGGAGACGCCAGTCCCTCTGCCCGCCCGGGAGCTGCCGGCCCTGTTCGACTGGAGCAGGGTGCCGCGGCAGGATATCGAGGTCGACCCAGCGGAGTTGTAAAACGGAACAAAAAACGGAACCATAAGAAAAGGGAGAAGGCGACGACCTTCTCCCTTTATGATTTATTGCAGCGTCACGCCTACACGATGTCGCCCATGATCTCAGCCAGCCTTTGTTCGTCCGGGACGACGTCTTCGTCGTCCTTTTTCTTATCCAGCATGAGATAGAAGGCGGGCAGGAGCAGCAGCACCAGCACGGTGGAGGCGAAAAGGCCGCCGATGACCACCTGGGCGATGCCCCGCAGCATGGCCGCGATGCCGCCGGCGAACAGCAGGGGCACCATGGCCAAAATCGTGGTCAGGGTGGTCATAAGGATGGGACTCAGGCGGGTCTGACCGCTGGCGATCAGCGCGTCTTCTGCCGACATGCCGGCCTTACGCAGGGTGTTGGCCGTATCCACCAGCAAAATGGCGTTATTGACCACTATGCCCTCCAGCATGAGGAAGCCCAGCAAGGAGACCAGTGACAACTCGGCGCTGCCCATCCGCAGGGCCAGGAAGGAGCCGATCAGGGCAAAGGGCACGCAGAGCATGACCAGCAGGGAAAAGCGCACCGACTCGAACTGCATGGCCATGACCAGGAAGACCAGGAAGAGAGCGATGAGGATAGAGCGGAACATCAGCTTCAGCTCGTCGTTGGTCATGTCCTCCACCGTATTGGAGACCACGCTGACCGACTGGGGGAATTCCGCGGTCTCAGCGATGTCCGCCACCGCGGCCTTGACCTGACTGTTATAGGCGGAGCTGGCGTCCACGCTGACCTCCACCTGATATTTGCCGTCGACCCGGGTGCGGGTGGGCATCTCCCGCTCGTATTCCACGGAGGCGATATCGGACAGGGCCACGGTGGTGCCGTAGGGCGTGCTGAGCCGCTTATCCAGCAGGGAATTGACGTCGCTGTAAGCGCCTTCGGGGTATTCCAGCATGATGCTGTATTCGTCGCCGCCCTTGACCACGGTGGCCGCTTCCATGCCGGACAGAGTGTAATAGATCTCCGCGGCCACAGCAGCCGGGGCCAGCCCGGCGTTCATGGCCAGCAGCGGGTCCACGTCCAGCTTGAGGGTGGTGGCGGCCTCCCCGGCGTCCGAGGATACATGGAGCACTCCGGGCACGGCCGCCGCGGCCTCTTCCACCTGTTCGGCGGCCAGCCGCAGATCATCCAGGTCCCGGCCCTCCAGAGTGACGGTGATGGAATCCATGAAGCTGGACAGATAGCTCATGGAACTGTAAGAAGACACCTTAACGTCCATATCCGTAGCGTCGGCCAGGGCGGAGGCGTAGATCTCCACCGATTCCTGAGCGCTGCGCTTGTTGCCGTCGCTGCGATAGGCGGTGAATTTGGCGGTGGAGGCGCTGTCCAGGGCGTTCAGACCGTCGCCGCCGATGGTCATGGAATAGAAATCGAAGGTCTCGTCCTCGCCCAGCATCTGCTCGATCCGGGCCACCTTTTCCTCCATCACCTCCAGCCGGGTGCCGGACTGGAAGCGGCACTCGATCTGGATATTGCCCTCGTCCGTTTCGGGGATGAGGATCATGTTCATGGTCAGCAGCAGGGCGGCGGAGCACAGCAGCAGGGCCACGCTGATCACGAGCACCAGGGCCCGCTTGGGCAGCAGACGCCGCATCAGCCGGTCGTAGGCGGCGTTGACCCGCCGCAGCAGACGGCTGACCGGCAGCTCCTTATGCTCCTCAGGCTTGAGCAGAGTGAAGCACAGTGGGACCAGGGTCAGGGCCACGGCCAGAGAACCCAGGAGGGTGATGACCACGATGAGGCTGAATTCGGAGAACATCTGGGCCGACATGCCGCTCATGAAGAGGATGGGCACGTAGACCACCACGGTGGTCACGGTGGAGGCGATGATGGCCGCGGTAACGGTCCTGGCGCCGGATGATGCCGCGTCTTTATAGCCGGGCAGGGTATCGTGGGCCCGGAAGCAGCTTTCTATGACCACGATGGAGCTGTCCACCACCATGCCGATGGCCACCACCAGAGCGATGGCCGTGACCACGTTCAAAGAAAAGTCGAACAGATCCATCAGGGCCAGGGTGAGCAGCAGGGACAGAGGTATGGAGCTGCCCACGATGAGGCTGGCTTTGACGTCACCGAAAAAGACGAACAACACCAGCATGGCCAGGACCACGCCCAGCAGCAGGGTCTTGCCTACCTGTTTCAGAGCCTGGAGCACTATCTCCGAGCCGTCGTAGATGGTGACGTATTCTATGGCTTCGTTCTTGGCGGCCAGCTCATCCAAAGAGCTGAAGATATCCCGCGCCGTGTTGACGGTGCTGGCGGACTGGCGTTTGGTAATGTCCACCAGCACGCAGTCGTTGCCGTTGTAGCGGCTGACGCTGCTGACCTCTTTGGTGGACATGGTAACATCCGCCACGTCGCCTACGGTGATCAGAGAGCCGCTGCCGGTGATGAGGGGGATGTCCCGCACCGCAGCGGCGGAGGTGATGTCGCCGGAGAGGCTGACCGAGGAATCGCGGCTGCCCTGGGTGACCGAGCCCGCGGGCACGGTAAAGTCCATGGCCGCGATATACTGGGCGATGGTGGAGATGGTCAGACCGTACTGGTTCATCATCTCCTCGTTCAGGCAGACGCGGATGTAGTTCTCGTCGCCGCCGGTGACGTTGACGTCGGCCACCGAGCCCAGGCTTTCCATTTCCGGCACCAGCTCGTCTTCGATGAAGCCCAGCATATCGGTGGAGCCTTTGGCCACCGCAGCCACTACCACGGTGGGCAGGGCGTCAATGTTCAGCTCCATGACCACGGGTTCGCTGGCCTCCTCCGGCAGATCGAAGCTGGCCCCGTCCAGGGCGGCCCGCAGGTCGATATAGGCGCCGTTCATATCCGTCTTATAGTCGTAGGTGATCATGACTATGGACAGATTGTCCAGGGAATAGGAAGTGACGCTGTCCACTCCGGACAGCGTCGCCGTAGCCTTTTCCACGGGTTTGGTCAGCAGTTCCTCCACGGATTCCGGGTCGGCTCCGGGATAAGTGGAGATGACGAGCTGCATGGGCATATCGACAGCCGGCAGGAGCTCCATGCTCATGCCGGTCAAAGCCAGGAGACCGAAGACCACTATGGCCAATACTACCAGCCACACCGAAACGCGCCGGCGCAGGGCCAGATCTGTAAGCGACATAGGCCCTCCTTACGCGCCGCCGCCTGCGGCCGCAGCGTCCGCGCCGCTGTCGTCCGCAGCCGCGTTATCATTTCCGGAAGTGTCCGCGTCACCGTCGCCGGCGTTATCCGCGCCGTCTGCGCCTTCGCTCGGATCATCCGCCTGAGGCAGCTCTATCTCGTTGATGGGCCGCACCGCAGCGCCTTCCCGCAGCCGCGGCGACCAGGACACGATGACCTGATCCAGAGCGAACAGGCCGGAGGTGATGGCTGCCGTATCGTCACTGTACAGGCCAACGGTCACGTCCCGGCGCTGGGCCACGCCGTCCACCGCGCAGAAGACATAGGCCTGGTTATCTTCGTAATAGACCGCGTCGTAGGGCACCAGCAAAGCGCCGGGCTGGGAACTGTAGGTGTTGGCTATGACCGAGGCCGAGGTGCCGGTCATCAGCTGGTTGCGGGAACCGGGCACGCTGACCTTGACCGGGAACAGGCCGCTGTAGGGCGAGGCCGCGAAGGCGATCTCGGTGATGGCGCCATTGAAGGTCTTGCCGTTGCCGCTGACGCTGACCTGCTCGCCCACACGGAGCGAATCCCGCACCGACTGGGACACGGAAAAGGTGACGGTCATGGCGTCCTGATTGCTGACGGTAAAGGCCGCGTAGCCGGGAGCCGCCATGCCGTAACGCTGGACGGACACCGCGGTGACCACGCCGTCGATGGGCGAAGTGAGGCGGTAGTATTCCAGTGCCTCCCGGGCGGACTGCACGCCCACGCCGGCCGCGTTGATCTGGGCGTTCAGCACGGCCTGGGTCTCATCCTTGAGTTGGGTATCGGTAAGCACCGCTGATTGTTTGGCCAGATCCAGGTTCTGCTCGTAAGTACGGATAGCAGCCAGATACTGCTGGATGGCGTTCTGGTACTGATCGATGCCGGACTCGCACTGAGCGATGGCGGTATCGATGCCGGAGAGGCCGCTGGCCACGGTGGCGGTACTGCCGGACAGACTGTTATAGGCTGTGGAAGCGTCGTCATAGGCGCTTTTCAGCAGGGCGATGCCGGAATCGCTTACGTCGGCCATGGTCAGTCCCTGAGACAGCAGGGACTGACGGATCGTAGCAGCAGCCGTCGGATCGATCATTTCCAGCTGCATCAGGGATAACTCGTCGGTGACGCCGTATGTCTCCATCTGGGAGCGCATGGCCAAAGCGGGGTAGTATTTGGTCTGGGCCGCATTCATGGCCCGCTCCGCCTGATCGATGCCGTCGGATATCTGATCGCTTTGATCTTCCAGGTCCGCCCTTTGCTGCTTCAGGTCGGCTATCGGGTCGGAAAGCTTGTTCATGGTCGGATCGGAGCTGTCGATCTGCTGATAATTATTATTGATGGCATACTGCATCTGGGCGATGCTGGCTTCGGTTGACATGGTCTGCATATCCCAGCTGGCGCCGGTGGTCTGCTGGGCGGCGGCCACGGCGGAATTATATCCGGCGGTGGCGGAATTAAGCTGCATGCGTGCGTTGGTGTCGTCGATCTGAGCCAAAAGCTGCCCCGCCTCCACCCGGTCGCCCACTTCCACGTAAACGTCGGTGATCTCGCCGGAGACCATCGGGATGATGCTGACGTCCTCGCCGGAGGAGACAGTGCCGATGAAGCGGCCTTCCAGCGTCAGCGCGCCCTGGTCGGGCAGGGCGATCTCCACCGCTATCTCCTGCTCCATGGGCTCCGCTTCCTGGCCGCAGCCGGAGACCAGGAGGACCAGGCCGAGCAGCAGGCCGACGCAGGCCGTTTTCCAACCGTGTATCTTCATGAGTGTGACCTCGTAATCATAGTTCTGCCATAATAATTTAACACCGCAGCCCCGTCCTGTCAATTACCGTTCGCCTGTTCAGGACAACTTTTGCTTGCCAGTCCCCTGCCGTGAGGTTACAATAAAACCATGAGTAAGCAAAACATCTACGGACAGACGCTGGAGCAGCTGCGGGAGTATTTCCGGAGCCTGGATGAGAACCCGGCCAAGGCGGAGATCGTGTTCCGCCGGCTCTACCGGGAAAACTGCCCCTCTTTTGCCGCACTGACGCCGCTGGGCCTGGCTCTGCGCCAAAGGATGGCGGAGGATTTCAGTCTGGAGCGTCCCGTCGTCCTGCGCCGGCTGGAAGACGAAAAGGCCATAAAATACCTGCTCAAGCTTACTGACGGCAACTGCGTGGAAAGCGTGGTCATGAAGCACCGCTACGGCTGGAGCCTGTGCCTTTCCTGTCAGGTGGGCTGCGCCATGGGCTGCGCCTTCTGCGCCAGCGGCAAAAACGGCCTGGTCCGCGACCTTACCCCCGCTGAGATGGTGGGGCAGTTGCTGTGTGCGCGGGCCGACATTGCCCGGGACGACACGGCCCATCCCATAAACGCCCTGGCCGTCATGGGCATGGGCGAGCCCTTCGCCAATCACGACAGTCTGGACGCTTTTCTGGATATCGTGACCGCCCCCGCCGGGCTGGACATGGGACCGCGGCACATCACGGTCTCCACCTGCGGTCTGCCCGCGGGTATCCGCCGTTTCGCGGAACGGCCCAGACCCCATAATCTCTGCGTCAGCCTGCACGCGGCCGACGATGAGCTGCGGCGTCAGCTGATGCCCGTAGCCCGCAGCTATCACCTGGCCGACGTGCTGGACGCCGCTGGGTATTACGCCGGCCGCACCAGGCAGAAGGTGGTCTTCGAGTACGCCAT
>CAMZIS010000024.1 GCA_947307285.1 uncultured Peptococcaceae bacterium
GCATACCCAGATTGTCCCACACGAACAGACCCAGGGCAGGCCCGATGATCATGGCGATGCCGTTGGTGAGGCCGAAAAAGCTCATGCCCTCGCCGAAACGCTCGGACGGCAGCACGTCGCAGGTGTTGGTGCTGATGGACGTGGAAGCTGCGGACCAGCTCAGGGCGTGCAGGCCCCGCAGGGGAATGATCAGGATCAGAGCAGTCAGCACCAGGTAGAGCGGAGGTATCAGCACCACGCCCACCATGGAAACGAGGAAAATGTTGCGCCGGCTCTTATTGTCCAGTATCCAGCCGGCTATGGGGCGCATACAGAAGCTGCACACCGCGTACACGGCGGCGGCTATGCCCACGGTTACCGTACTGCCTCCCAGGGATACGATGTACAGAGGGAACACGGAGACCAGCATATTGCCGCCGGTGAATACCAGCAGGTTAACTACGGCCAGGATGATGAAATCCCGCGTCCACAGCCGCTGTGCAGGCACAGGGCGGGAGCTTTTGTTTATCTCAGCCGTCTCATTTTTGGCGGGACCGTTAGCGTGATCAGGCATTTATTTCCGGACTCTTTTCACGAAAAATCACAGGCAGCATCACCGAAGCCAGGATCAGACCGCCGCCCACCAGCTGCCAGCCGCTGAGCTCATCGCCGAAGACCAGCCAGCCCAGGCCGGCCGCCATAGGCGGTTCCAGCAGCATCAGCAAGGAAGTGACCACCGCGCCGACTTTGGGGATATACTTCATGGTCAGGAAGGTGGCGCCGCTGGTGATGACCAGGCCCAGGGCGAGCAGGGTGATCCAGCCGGTGGCGCTCACCGCGGAAAAAGTGAAATCTCCCGCTCCGCCCAGCAGGCAGATCAACCAGCCCACGATAGTCACTACGGTCACATTATTAAAGTTGTAGGTGACTAAAGTGACCTTAGGCATCAGCCGCTCGGACATATTGTAGCGGAAGCCCTGGAAGGAGGCGGAAAGCAGGGCGAACATCACGCCGATCATGGAGATATCGCCCACTGAACTCCAGTAGAGCAGGATCAGGCCAACGGCGGATAGGACCAGCGCCACGATATCAGCCGTGTGCAGCGGCTTTTTATATACCAGACGGGAAACTATCGCCGTCATGGAAGGGTAGGCGTAAAAGAACAGGGTGGCCAGGGCAGGCGACAAATAGTCGTAGGCCTGGTAGAGGCAGATGATGGCGCAGATATAGACGGCGCACAGCTTCAGCGTGGGCCAGCGCTGACCCTTTTCCACCAGCCAGGGGGAGCCGCTGAGCTTTACCGCTGCGGCGAAGACCAGCATGGCCACGGTAAAGCGGGCCGCCATCAGGGAGAACACCGTCCAGCCGCCGCCATAGGCCAGCTTTACCGTTACCGATTCGCAGCCGTAAAGGATGGCGGAAAAAGCCACCATAAGATAAGCGTAGCCAAGATCGCGCTTTTTCATTTCTCTGCCAGCATCTCGTAATAGTCATGGCCGCGGGCGTCGTTGATGACCACCAGCAGCATGTTTTCCACTTCCAGTTTCATCAAAGCTTCCGCGCCCAGCTCCGGCCAGGCTACCAGCTCCATGCTTTTGACCGACTTGGCGGAGAGCGCAGCCACGCCGCCGAAAGCCGCCAGATAAACGGCCTTGTATTCACGGCACAGTTCTTTGAGCTGGGGGAAGCATTTGCCTTTGCCGATCATCAGCTTCATGCCGGCCTTCATCATTTTTTCTTTATATATGTCCATGCGGCCGGAGGTGGTGGGGCCGATGCTGCCGCAGGCCATACCGGGCGGACAGGGCGCGGGACCGGCGTAATAGACGGCGCAGTCACGCAGGTCGACGGGGGTCTCCTTATCCGCGTCCAGCAAGTCCACCAGCCGACGGTGGGCAGCGTCACGGGCGGTGTAGATGGTGCCGCTCAAATGCACGATGTCGCCGCTGCGCAGCTCGGTCAGCTTGAAGCTGTCGGCGGGCCAGTCGATGATGTATTCCATGCTCACAGCACCACCTTTCGCGAACGGTCGCAGTGGCAGTTTAGATTGACCGCCACCGGAAGAGAAGCAAAATGACAGGGCTGCTCTTCGATGAAGAGGCCGATGGCCGTATTCGGGCCGCCGAAGCCCTGCACGCCGATACCCAGCTCGTTCACGTCGGTCAGCCACTCTTCCTCCAGCCTGGCCAGGCGGGGGTCCGGATTCACGCTGCCGATCTCCCGGCACAGGGCCTTCTTAGCCAGCTCGGCGCAGCGCTCAAAGTCGCCGCCGATACCCACGCCCACCACCACCGGCGGACAGGGGTTGGGGCCGGCTTCACGCACCGTATCCAGCACGAAGCGGCGTACTCCTTCCAGGCCGGCGGAGGGCTTGAGCATGGCAAGCTTGGACATGTTCTCCGCGCCGCCGCCCTTGGGAAGGACGCAGATGGAAAGCCTGTCCCCTGCCACCAGCTCCAGATGGATGACGGCCGGGGTGTTGTCGCCGGTGTTCATCCTCTCCAGCGCGGTGACCATGGATTTACGCAGGTAGCCTTCGCGGTAGCCCCGGGCCACGCCGGCGTTGATGGCGTCGCTGAGCAGGCCGCCGCTGATGGCGACCTCCTGTCCCAGCTCCACGAAGACTACGGCCACGCCCGTGTCCTGGCACAGCGCGAGCTTGTCCGCCGCAGCGATGCGGCGGTTGTCCGCGAACGCTTTTATGGCGGTGAGACCCAGGGCGGAAGTCTCGCTTTCTGCCAGACTGTCCAGCCTGGCGGCCACCGCCTCCGGCAGATAAAGATTACTCTCCACGCACAGACGCGCTACGGCGTCCGTGATATCGCGACATTCGATGGTGCGCATTTTCTCTCCTTTGGCAACCGGTCGCCGCCCGCTGAAACCTCGCCGCGGAGATACGGCAGACCGCTAAAAACTTTAACTTTAATTATATACAGCGCCGCGAATAATGTCAAACAGACCGCAAAAAGAAACCATCCCTGAAGGCTGTAAGGAAGGCTAAAAAAGCAGCCCTCCGGAGAGGGCTGCTTAATAACACTTCGTCACGTATCCAGCCGGCTGACTACTTCGGCCGCGGCGGCGTTCCGTATCACGCTTTTAATGCCGTTGAGGCAGCTGGCCTTGGCCTTGTAGCCTTCGGATGCGGCGATGACTTCGCCGTTTTTGGCCCGCAGCCGGAAACGGAAGCGGCCGGCGCCGTCCTGATACACCTCGAACTTGGGGTTCTTGCGTACTGTATAGTTTTCCTTGGTCCGATCTTCCACCGAAGCCAGAGCCGCGCATTTGATGAGATTATCAATTCCTTTGCGGCAGGCGGCTTCGGTAGAATAGCTCTCCGAGCTGGCTATGGTCTCATAGTTGGCCGCCTGCAAATCGAAACGGACGCCGCTCAAAGCCGGCTTTATCACGAATCTGCCCACGCTACCCCTGCTTTCATGCTGAAATGACTCGAATCAGTACGCTAATAATAGCACAAAGCAGGACTTTTGTCAACTTCATCCGCCGGACGAGGCCGCGCCGCGTCGAAGATCGGACACCACAAGATACGGGAACAACGGCGATCGTTTTATTGCGGCAGCCCAAAATATACTAAAGCGGCTATTTGCAAAAGCAAGATCAGCGGCAATCCCCAGGAAAACTTTTTATGCAAAGTTTTGTGGCGGAACAGGATCATGGCCAATAATTCGCCGGCGGCGCCGTACAGCAGGGCCAGAAGCAGCAGGGTCGCTTCGGGCACCCGCCGGCGATGGCCTTTGGCAAACAGCTTATCCAGACCGAAGACGGTGAAGGATATGATATTACTCGTCAATATACAGCCAATTATCAGGCAGCGTAGCGTCATCGAAATAGAGCTCCTTGACCAGGGAGTAATCTTCCATGCTCAGCACGGCCACGCCGCAGCGGGAGGCTACGTAGAAAAAGTCGCCCGCCCACAGGCCACGGCTGTTCCAGTCGAACCAGTGAGCTTCATCCAGGCTCACCTGCGCCAAAGGAGTGAAGCCGGCATCCTCGTCGTAACTGAACAGCAGATATCCGTTGTCGCCGGGGACGCAGATCAGGTTCTTGGCCTCGCTTGTCGTGACCGCCTTGTGGTTGTACAGAGCTTCGCTGTACCATAGATCGCTGATGGGATAAACGCTGATCTCTTTCACGTCGGTAAGATCGGAGCAGTCGAACATGCTCAGCTTGACGCAGTCCATTAAGCCGTCTTCCGAAGCGGCGTAGCCCAGGCCGATGAGCCGGTCTTCGCCCCAGGGATGGAGATATTCGGAGAAGCCGGGTATCTTCAGGGCGGACAGCACTTCCGGCGCGGCGGGATCGGACAGGTCGATGGCAAACAGCGGGTCGATGCTTTCATAGGTGCAGATATAGCCCACAGGCCCGCTGAAGCGGACGGAGCGTATCCACTCGTTTTCGGCCAGACCGGTGAGCTGACCCAGGGGATGCAGATCGGGATCCAGGATATAGAGGCTGTTATCGGTGTGGTCGCTGTCCTCCTCCCACACATAGTTGGTGAAACCGAACTCTTCGTCGGTATAGATCTTATAGCTGGAAGAATTGGAGGTCAGGGCCACCCGGAGGTTGCCCTCGTATTCGTCCATGGCGAACTGGTCGGACAGGAAGCCCTCCAGCTCAGTGAAGGCTTTCAGCTCCACCTGGCCTTTATCCACGGCAAAGCGGATGATATTGGTGTAGTTTTTGGAAACGTAGTCCACCACCTGGTAGACGCTTTCCGTGTAAGGCTCGCCGGCCTGCTCCTCGTAGCGGGTGTTGGCCAGATAGAGATTGTTCTCGTTCATGTAGACGGTGGAGCCGGCGCCCAGCACGGTCTCCTGAGAGAGGCGATCGCCGTTTTCGGAATCCACCGCGCTGACGATGGCATACTGCAGATCGCTGAAGCCGGGGCAGCCAGCGATATCTTCGATGGGGAAGGACTCGGCCTTGCCCTTGGCGTCGTAGAAGTTAGGCACGTATGTGGTGGGATCCCCTTCTTCCGGCTCCGTGAAGATATAGTAATTGCTGATAAGATAGACCACGCCGTCCAGCAGACGGGAATCCAGATAGTAGCCGTCCTGGGCCACTTCGTAGACCTGAGCGCCCAGGTTTTCCGGATCGGACACGTCGAAGCGGCGCAGGCAGGTCTTATTGATGTTGCCGTTATCCTTCCAGGAATAACTGTAAACGATCACGTCCAGAGCGCCGTCGTCCAGATACATTTCTCTGGCTTCTTCATAGCCGTTTTCCAGGTCCGGCGAGCAGACCACGAAGCTGCCGACCACGTCCGTGTCCGCGCCGGCGGCCCGCACCACGGTGACCTGACCGTCGCGGAGGATGTAGATGTATTCGCCGTCGGTCTTGACGATATCGGCCTCGTCTACCCCTTCCACCTGCAGATTGGTGGTGGAATAGTCCTCGGCGCCGCCCATGCCGCTTTCGCCCGCATCCGCGCTTTCTTCGGCTGCCGGAGCAGCTTCCGGAGCTTCGGCTGCGGCTGCGTCCTCCTCATATTCTGCGGTTTCGGCCGTATTCTTGGCCTCGTCGTAACGGGGATCGTTTTCCATTACCTCAGCGATGGCGGAATACAGCTGGCCGTAGTTTTCGAAGGTCAGCCAGGGGACTTCCTCCACGGCCTCCACCGGCTCCTCTTCCACCGGCGGCTCCTCCTCTACCGGCGGTGCCACCTCCTCCGGCTCCCATTCGCAGGCGGCGAAGGCCAGGAGCAGAGCCAGGGACAGGAGAACTATCAAAATCTTTTTCATTACTGTCGACCTCCCCTTGGTTTATACAGGTTTGACGTGGGACGTCCGGTTCTTGTTCCCATTTTACACAATCCGCTCCGCACTTGCAATATGACGAAAAAAGCGATATTATTATCATTAGAAATTATGGCAAAGGAGAGCTGCTTATGAGTACCCTGCATATAGTCGATCATCCCATGATCCAGCACAAACTGACGATCATGCGCAATAAGGACACTTCCACCAAGGATTTCCGCGAGCTGCTGGACGAGATTTCCATGCTCATGGGTTACGAAGTGACCCGGGATTTCCCCCTGGAGGACGTGGAGATAGATACGCCGCTGGAACACATGACCGGCAAGCAGATCTCCGGTAAAAAAGTGGCCATCGTGCCCATCCTCCGCGCAGGCTTGGGCATGGTGGACGGCCTCCATTCCCTGGTGCCCGTGGCCAAGGTGGGCTTCATCGGTCTCTACCGCAACGAGGAGACCCACGAGCCCGTGTTCTATTACTGCAAGCTGCCCAAGGACATCGACCAGCGCTGGGCTGTGGTGGTAGATCCCATGCTGGCCACCGGCGGTTCCGCCTGCGACGCTATCTCCAAAGTCAAGGAGCAGGGCTGCACCAATATCCGCCTCATGTGCCTGGTGGCCGCCCCCGAGGGCATCGCCAGATTGCAGAAGACCCATCCCGACGTGGACATCTTCACCGCCGCCGTGGATCGCCAGCTCAACGATAACGCCTACATCCTGCCGGGCCTGGGCGACGCGGGCGACCGCATCTACGGCACCAAGTAAGCATCCTCCCCTGTATATATCGGACAGACGAAGGGAGGCGTTGGCGTGGAAAAGCTGGACCGTTTTCTGAGCGTCCTGATGGGCTCTTTTTTCGGCGTGTTCATCGGGAACCTGGTCTATTATTATTATAAATACCGCAGATTCCCCGAGATCTACGCCGCCCGCTCCGCGCCCTGGTATTACGACGCCCTGCCCGCTTTGATCCTGTTCCTTATCGCCGTTATCGTCTGCCTGATCATAAAGCGGCACATCCGCCGCAAAAGGCAGAAAACGGATTAACCGCCGCTGGACCAACGCGTAAAATGTATTCTCTGATATGACGAAACGCCGCCCTTTGGGGCGGCGTTTTTGCCGTTCAATTCATGAGCAGGTCCGCTCAGACCAGGCTCTGCTTTTCCGCTTTGGTATCGCAGTAGATGCAGCGGTAGACGCCGTGCTCCCGGTCGGTGAGCTTGAACACGTGCTGCAGCTCCTGCTCGATGGAGGTGATGCAGCGGGGATTTTTGCAGCGCAGCACGCCGGTGATGGTTTCCGGCAGCTTGGGATGGACTTTTTCCACCCGTTCGCCATTGCGGATGATGTTGACCGTGATCTGGGGCGCGATATAGCCCAGCATATCGAAATCCAGGTCGATGACTTCGTTGACCTTCAAAATGTCCTTTTTGCCGTATTTATCGCTGGACGCGTTTTTGATCAAAGCCACTTCGCATTCCATGTCGTCCAGCTTTAGATAGCGATAGAGCTCCATGCCGCGGCCGGCCGGGATGTGGTCGATGACGATGCCGTTTACGATAGAACCGATGATCATTTATTTCACCCCCAAAAGCTTCAGGATAAGCGCCATGCGGATATATTTGCCGCACAGGACCTGCCGGAAATAGCAGGCTCTGGGATCGGAGTCGATAGCCACCGCGATCTCGTTGACACGGGGCAGCGGGTGCAGGATGGCCAGATCGGGCTTGGCGTAGGTCAGTTTGTCAGGAGTCAGGATGTAGCTGTCTTTCAGGCGGATATAGTCGGCTTCGTTGAAGAAGCGTTCACGCTGGACGCGGGTCATGTAGAGGATGTCCAGCTCGGGCATGACCGCCTCCAGATCCCGGGTCTCCAGGAATTCGATGTTGTTGGCCTGAAGGATGTCGGTGCGCACATGCTCGGGGATGACCAGCTCTTCCGGGGAGATGAGCACGAACCTGACGCCGGGGTAACGGTGCATGGCCGCGATCAGGGAATGGACGGTGCGGCCGAATTTCAGGTCGCCGCAGCAGCCGATGGTCAGATCGTCCAGACGACCCTTTTCCCGTGCGATGGTCAGCAGGTCGGTCAAGGTCTGGGTGGGATGGTTATGGCCGCCGTCGCCGGCGTTGATCACCGGGATGTGGGTGCTTCTTGCCGCCACCATGGGCGCGCCTTCCTTGGGATGGCGCATGGCGATGATATCAGCAAAACAGGCCACGGTGCGGGCGGTATCGGCCACGCTCTCGCCCTTGGCGGCGGAAGAGCTGTTGGCCTCGGAAAAGCCGATGACCTGGCCGCCCAGCTCGTACATGGCCGCCTCAAAGCTGAGACGGGTGCGGGTGGAGGGCTCGTAAAACAGAGTGGCCAGCTTTTTGCGGCGGCATTTTTCCGCGTACTTGTCAGGATCGGCGATGATATCCTCGGCCACGGCGATCAGCTCGTCGATATCCTCGCGGCTCAGATCCTGAATGTCGATAAGATCCTTTTTCATGCTTCCTCCTTATTTGTTGATCCAGCTCTCGTCTGCGGGATTATCCCGGAAGGCTTTGAGCCGGGCTTCGTCTGCGGGCTGGATGTAGTTTTCCGCCACGGCGGCGGCTACCACAGCGTCGAAATCGGTGAGGCTCACGTTTTTAACGTTGGCTTCCGCCAGCCGCTCCACGCTCTATTTCATGCCGTAGGTAAAGATGCTGGCGATGCCCAGCACCTCAGCTCCGGCCTCGCGCAGGGCTTCCACCACGCTGATGACGCTGCCGCCGGTGGAGATCAGGTCCTCCACCACCACGGCCTTCTGACCGGGCAGCAGCTTGCCTTCGATCTGGTTCTGGCGGCCGTGATCCTTGGCCCCTGAGCGCACGTAGCCCATGGGCAGGCCCATGATCTGGGCGGTGATGGCCGCGTGGGCGATGCCGGCGGTGCTGGTGCCCATCAGCACCTCAACATCCGGGTAGTTCTCCCGTATCAGCTGCGCCAGGCCGTTTTCCACGTCGGTCCTCACCTCCGGGTCGGACAGGGTGAGCCGGTTGTCGCAGTAGATGGGGCTTTTGATGCCGCTGGCCCAGGTAAAGGGTTGATCGGGACGGAGGAACACCGCCTCGATGTGCAGCAGGTCCTTGGCGATCCTGTTTTTCATGTAATCTATCTCCTTGTTTTGCATTAATCGACGAATTCCCGCACACAGCGCTGCCAGGCTGAGAGAGGATCGGCGGACTGGGTAATGGGACGGCCCACCACGATATAGTCCGAACCTAAGGTTTTTGCCCGCTCCGGCGTGGCTACCCGCACCTGGTCGTCCAGGCTGCCGTCAGCGAAACGCACGCCAGGCGTGACGGTGAGGAAGTCGCTGCCGCAGGCGCTGTGAATGAGGCCCGCCTCCAGCGGCGAGCAGACCACGCCGTCCAGTCCGGCAAGGCGGGCGTTCTGCGCGTAGGCGGTAACGGTCTCCGGCAGGGTGGCGTCGATGAGCAGCTCTTTTTGCATCCGCTCTTCGCTGGTGGAGGTGAGCTGGGTCACGGCGATGAGCAGCGGTCTGCTGCCGTCGGGACGCAGGGCGCCTTCAAGGGCAGCTTCCATCATATCCCTGGTGCCGGCGGCGTGCAGGTTGAGGATGTCCGCGCCCAAGCGGGAAAGCACGGCCATGGCCCGCTGTACCGTATGGGGTATGTCGTGCAGCTTAAGGTCCAGGAACACCTGATGGCCCCGGTCTTTTAATTCCCGCACCATATCCGGGCCGGCGGCGTAAAACAGCTCCATGCCGATCTTCACATAGGGCCGGGCTTTTCCCATTTTATCCAGAAAGGACAGGGTCTCTTCACGGCTGCTGAAATCGCAGGCGATTATCACGTTCTTTCCCATTCAGTGCGCTCCTCCGATGATTTCTTTCAGGCTGTCGATGCCCAGTCTTTCCATTTCCCGGGGCAGGTCGGCCACCATGTCCCGACAGGCGAAGGGGTCCCGCAGATTGGCCGCGCCCACCTGCACCGCCGCGGCGCCGGCCAGCATCATCTCGATGACGTCCCGGGCCGAGGACACGCCGCCCATGCCTATGATGGGCAGGTCCACCGCCTCGTAGACCTGGTAGACCATACGCAGGGCCACCGGGAACACGGCCGGTCCGGACAGGCCGCCGGTGACGTTGGCCAACACGGGCTTGCGGGTTCGCATATCTATGCGCATGCCCAGCAGGGTGTTGATGAGGCTCAGGCCGTCGGCCCCGGCGTCGGCGCAGGCCTTTGCTATAGCCACGATATCAGTCACGTTGGGGCTGAGCTTGATATATACCGGTTTGCTGGTGACCTTTTTCACCGCTGCCGTCACCGCAGCCGCCGCTTCCGGACTGGTGCCGAAGGCCATGCCGCCCGCGTGCACCTTGGGGCAGCTGATGTTGACCTCGCTCAGGCCCTCCGGGGGCTGTGCGTCCATGCGGGCGCAGGTATAGGCGTATTCGTCAAGGGAAAAGCCGCTGACGTTGGCGATGATCTTTTTGCGGAAACAGCGGGAAAGCTTAGGCAGCTCTTCGCTGATCACCGCCTCCACGCCGGGATTCTGCAAGCCCACCGCGTTCAGCATACCGCTGCTGCATTCAGCGATGCGGGGCGTTTCGTTGCCGAAGCGGGGTTCCTTCGTCGTGCCCTTGCAGGAGAAAGTGCCCAGGCAGTTGATGTCGTACAGCTCGGCGAATTCGTAGCCGTAGCCGAAGGTGCCGC
>CAMZIS010000025.1 GCA_947307285.1 uncultured Peptococcaceae bacterium
ACAGCGCTGACGAACTGCGGATTTGCAAACAAAAAACCACGAAGCTCATGCTTCGTGGTTTTTATGTATGCTTGCCCTTAAAACTCGCCGGAGATCAGCTTCTGCATCATCATCGGCCCTTCCGGCAGGAACAGACCGCTGGCCGTGGCATAGGCCTCCGTATAGCGGGGGGCGCTGGGGCCGGCGTCCCGGGTGCTGTCGTACAGCACGAAGGGGATGGGTTCGCCGGAATGGGTCATGGTGGCGATGGGCGTGGGATGGTCGGGGCACAGCAGCACCCGGAAATCCTCGCCCATGGCTTTCAGCTGTTCCATCAGAAAGCCCAGCACATGGCGGTCGATGTTTTCGATGGACTCCGTCTTCATCTGCGGTTCTCCGTGGTGGCCGCATTCGTCCGGCGCCTCCACGTGGATGTAGACCAGGTCGCAGCCCTCTTTCAGCAGCTGCAGCGCGGCTTCGCCCTTGCCCTTGTAGTTGGTGACCATAGCGCCGGTGGCGCCTTCCACAGGGATGTTGCGCAGACCGGCGCACAGGCCCAGGCCTTTGATCAGGTCCACGGCGCAGATCACGCCGCCCTTGATGCCGTAGAGGTTCTCCATGGTGTCGAAGGCGGGCTTGGTGCCTTCCCCCCAGAACCAGCAGGAATTGGCAGGTTTTTTCCCTGCCGCGATGCGGGCCAGATTCACCGGATGCTGGGAGAGCAGCTCATATGAACGCTTTTGCAGTTCCAGCAGGCGTTCGCCGTAGCGGCCGCCGGGCAGATGGCCTTTCACCGGCTTGCCGGTGATGTCGTGGGGCGGGGTAAGCTCGCTGCCGATCTGAGCGTGGTTCAGGATCAGGCAGTGACGGTAGCTGATGCCGGGATAAAGCTGCAGGTCTGGCGCGTTGAACAGCTTGGCCAGATCGGCGATGAGCTGGACCGATTCTTCGGTGGAGATCTCGTCCGAGCTGTAGTCGATCATGGTCTTGTCCTCGTAGGCGGGTTCGTCGGAGAGGCAGACCAGGTTGCAGCGGAAAGCCACGTCGTCGGGCTGCATCTCCACGCCCAAAGCCACGGCCTCCAGAGGAGAACGGCCGCTGTAATAACGCTTGGGGTCAAAGCCCATCACCGACATATTGGCCGCGTCGGAACCGGGGGCCATGCCCTCCGGGATAGTGCGGCACAGACCGATGGTGCCGTGCTGCGCCACGTAATCCATATAAGGCTTGTCCGCCGCCTCCAGGGGAGTGCGGTTGCCCAAAGCTTCCACCGGATAGTCGGCCATGCCGTCGCCGAGGCAGATGATATACTTCATGTTACAGGCTCCTTTCTTGGACGGGAAGTATGGTTTGGCGGTCAGCGGTCGATCCTGCGATCCACCAGGCTGTCCACCACATCTTTCATTTGCGATTTTTCCACCACGTCGGTGAAGCGTTCCGCTTTGTCGCGCAGCTCGGACAATCTCTCCGGCACCGGCAGACCCGTCAGCTGGGACAGGCGTTCCAGCATGGCGAAATCGTCGTCAGAGGTCTCTTCGCCCAGGGCGGGCAAGACGGAATTGCAGAATTTAAAAGGGGAGGCGGTGGAGGCGACTACCGTAGGCGTGATGTCGCATTCCCTGAAGCGGTAGTCGTAATACACGCGCAGGCCCACCGAGGTGTGGGTATCGGGCAGATAGCCTTTTCCTTCGCAGTGGCCCTTGTTTTCGGCCATCAGACGGATGGTGCGTCTGGTCTCGCCCTCGCTGCAGCAGCCGGCAGCGAATTCCGCCTGCAATTTTCCCAGCATGGCGGGATCGATGCTGTATTTGCCTTCCTGTTTCAGCTGCTCCATCAGGCCGCAAAGCTTTGCGCTGTCCTCGTCGCACAGCAGGTAGAGCAGGCGCTCCAGGTTGGAGGAGATGAGGATGTCCATGGAGGGAGAAGAGGTGACGTAGAAGGGCCGGTTCTTATCGTAGGTGCCGCCGTTGATGAAATCGGTGAGCACGGAATTGCGGTTGGAAGCGCAGATCAGCCTGTTTACCGGCACGCCGCAATGCTTGGCGTAATAGGCGGCCAGGATGTTGCCGAAATTGCCGGTAGGTACGCAGATGTTTATGGCCTCGCCCATACGGATGGCGCCGGCGTTGACCATGTCGCAGTAGGCGGATACGTAGTAGGCGATCTGGGGCGCCAGCCGGCCCCAGTTGATGGAGTTGGCAGAGGAGAGGAGGAAGCCTTTTTCGGCCAGTTCCGCGGCGTACTCCTTGTCGGTGAAGATGGCCTTGACCCCGTTTTGGGCGTCGTCGAAATTGCCCTTCACAGCGGCCACCATCACGTTGGCGCCATCCTGGGTCACCATCTGCAGCCGCTGCATGTTGCTGGTGCCGCCGTCGGGGAAGAAGACGCAGATGCGGGTGCCATCGACGTCGGCAAAGCCTTCCAAAGCCGCTTTGCCGGTGTCGCCGGAGGTGGCCACCAAAATCACCACTTCCTTGTCCACGCCGGTCTTTTTCAGAGAGGCGGTGAGCAGATAGGGCAGCATCTGCAGGGCGAAATCCTTGAAGGCGCAGGTGGGGCCGTGGAACAGCTCCAGCACGTAGCAGGAATCGTCGATGCGCACCAAGGGAGCGGTGCCTTCCACCGGGAACTTGTCCCAGCAATAGGCCTTGGTAGTGTAGGAGAGCAGCTCCTCGTAGCTGAAATCGGTCAGAAAACGGGAAAGCACCCAGGCGGAGCGTTCGGCGTAGGGCTTGCCGGCCAGCTGGGTCAGATCGTCCAGGCTGATGGACGGGATCTCGGTGGGCAGGAAGAGCCCGCCGTCGGGAGCGAGACCGGATACGATGGCCTGAGCCGAATCCACTGCAAGCCGGTTGTTGCGGGTACTGACGTACTTCATAGCGTTACCTCCGAAAAATGCTGTCCATTATTATACTACATCACGGGCCTGCTTACAAGAAAAAACCCCGCTTTTTATTGAAGCGGGGTTTAAGAAAATGCTCAGAAAGTAATGGTCTCCGGCGGCGCGTTGAAGGAGGAGAAGGTGGCTTCGACCTCGTCCAGCCAAAAGACCTCGCAGTTGCCGTCGTCCGCCGCGTACATGGCCTTGAGCTGAGGATTGGCGTCCAGCATATGCTGACGGGCCTCCTGCCTGCCGTCCCGCCGCGCGACGGCGGAAAGACGCATCCAGGAGGTGCCGTCCGGGCTCAGGCAGCACAGCTCCAGACGGTTGCCCGCTTCCAGCTGACGGAAGACCTTCTTCACCCGGCCGGTCTGCAGATAGAGCCGGTCCTCATAGCGGTCGATGGCGCCGAAGGGCCGCACCCGGGCCTGATCTCCGTCCACTGTGGCCAGGAAAAAGACGCCGCACTTTTTGATGAAGCCGTAGACGCGGCCCATATCGTCCTCGTCGGGATAGATGAGCCGGAAGCGGGGCTGATCCTCTGCCGCGTCCTCCAGGGTCTCCAGGAACCGCTGCCCGTAGTTGCCGGGCAGCATCTGCAAAGCTTCCCGGTGCATCAGCCGCAGTTCCATGTCGCCGCCGGTGGTCAGCATATCGTAAAGCGCGTCCAAATTGCCGCCGTAATATTCGGGGAATTCGAAGCCTTCGGCGAGCTTGTCGTGCAGGTCGTCGATGCCGGTCAGATCATAGCAGTCCAGTGTCGCTTGTTTCATGGGACGCCTCCTTAATATAGCTGAGTGTAGCTGGAATAATGATCGGCGGTGTAAAAGATCAGACCGTCGTTGGAATAGACTATGCGCTCGCCGCCGCGATAGCCGCCGTCAAAGTTGACGTCGCACTCGTAATACTGGCGGCCTTTGGCCTTGGGCAGCAGACCCTCCCGGTTGCCGAACTTGTCCCCGCCGATGCTGCAGCCGGGGGCCACGTCCCACAGGTTGCCCAGAGAGTTGCTCCAGCCCAGGGCTTCGGCTTCGGACTTGGTGAGATAGTTGTCCGGCAGATGGCCGTAAGTATGCAGGTACAGGGCCACACTCACCGGATCGGAATACTGGCCGTTTTCGCTGACCGTTGCCTCGCCTGCATCTGCGGCCGGATCCGGATCCGACTGGCTTTCTTCCGCCGGGCTTTCTTCCGTCTGGGTTTCCTCCTGGGAGGCCAGATACTCCTCCGCCTGATCTACGGCCTCCAGCAGGTCTGGCACGCCGCAGGCGGTGAGCAGTACTGCCGCCAGCAGGCATATGATCAGCAATATGCCGAGTTTTCTGTTCATTTATCTTCTCCTTAACGCTTATCTTTGAGCCGCTGTCCTGTCCTTGAAAGCGGCGCCTTCCAGCCGCAGCAGGAAGCTTTTTGCGTCCAGCCCGCAGGCAAAGCCGGTGAGGCTGCCGTCCGCGCCGATCAGTCGGTGGCAGGGCGTGAATATGAGCAGAGGATTGCGGTGAGCCGCGCCGCCCACTGCCCGGGCCGATCCGGGACAGCCCGCGATCTGGGCCAGCCGGCCGTAGCTCACGGTCTCCCCATAAGGCACTGAGCGCAGGGCCTGCCATATCCGCAGCTGGAAATCGCTGCCTTTGGCTGCCAGGGGCAGATCGAACACGCGTCTTTCACCGGCGAAGTATTGCGTGAGCTCCAGACAGGCCTGCTCCAGCAGGGGAGAGGCCGAACGGTTCCCGCTTGCCGCAGACGTAATCCGCCTCACGCCGGTCAGACCCTTGGGGCCTGCCGTCAGCAAAAGCGGGCCGATGGGTGATTCGAATACAGCTGTATCCTCCATAAAAACAATATTATCATAAAAGTTCTCCTGGCACAATACGACGCTTTATGGTATGATATTGCATTATGAACGTCGATCTGATCTGTATCGGGAAATTAAAAGAACGCTACTGGCAAGAGGCCTGCGCCGAATATGCCAAGCGTCTGTCCCGCTTCCACAACATTAAAATAACGGAGCTCAAGGAGGAACGACTGCCTGATAAGGCGGGCCTGAGCGAAGAGAAGGCCGTGATCGAAGCGGAGGGTAAAGCCATTCTGCGCGCCCTGCCGGAGGACGCATTCGTGGTGGCCCTGGATCTGCGGGGCAAGAGCATGGATTCGCCGGCCCTGGCCGCTTTTCTGGACGGGCTGCCCCTGCGGGGCCATAACCGGGCGGCCTTTGTCATAGGCGGCTCCCTAGGTTTGTCCGCCGCCGTGCTGCAGCGGGCCGACCTGCGCCTGTCCTTTTCCGCCTTCACCTTCCCTCACCAGCTGATGCGGGTGATATTGCTGGAGCAGCTTTACCGGGCCTGCAAGATATCGGCCGGCGAAAAATATCATAAGTAGTTGCAAAAAAAGTACTTTTTTAGTATAATTATAATCTGTATTTTATCGTTATAGCAGCGAAAGGGCAAAACAATGACGTTCAACAGAGACTATATCAACGTAGGCATCGTGGGCGCCGGCACGGTCGGCGGCGGCACCATCCGCGTACTGGCGGAAAACGCCGACGTTATCGCCACCCGCGCCCTGCCCGTCAAAATAAAATGGCTGGCTGAAAAGGACCTGCAGCGGGGACAGGCTATCCTGGACGAGCTGGGTCTGAAAGACACGAAGCTCACCGGCAACTGGCGCGATCTGGTGGAAGATCCGGACAACGACATCGTGGTGGAACTGATCGGCGGCACGGGTTTGGCCTTCGACGTCATCGCCGCGGCTTTAAGCGCCGGAAAGAGCGCCTGCACCGCCAATAAGGACCTGATGGCCACTCGCGGCGGCGAGCTGCTGGCTATCGCCGCCGAGCACCATGCCGATCTTTTCTTCGAGGCTGCGGTGGCGGGCGGCATCCCCATCATCACTTCTCTTAAAGAAAACCTTACTGCCAACCGCTTCAACGAGGTCATGGGCATCGTCAACGGCACCACCAATTTCATCCTCACCAAAATGAGTGAAAGCGGCGCCGATTTTGCCTCCACCCTTAAAGAAGCCCAGGACCTGGGCTACGCCGAAGCCGATCCCACCGCCGACGTGGAAGGCATCGACGCCGCCCGCAAAATGGCCATCCTGGCCTCCATCTGCTTCAACAGCCGCGTCACGCTGGATCAGGTATATCATGAGGGCATCACGCATATCACCAACTGGGATACTGCTTACGCTCACGATCTGGGCTATGAGATCAAGATGGTCGGCCTGTGCCGGTTGGACGACGGCATGATCGACGTGCGCGTCCATCCGCTGCTGCTGCCCAAGAGCCATCCCCTGGCCTCCGTGCGCGATTCCTATAACGCCATCTACGTGGACTGCGACGCTTTGGAAAAAGCCATGTTCTACGGCCGCGGCGCCGGCGCTCTGCCTACCGGAAGCGCCGTGGCGGGGGACGTGGTCACCGCCGCCCGCAACATCGTCAACGGCTGCCAGGGCCGGGTGGGCTGCACCTGCCGCCTGCATATCCCGGTGCGGGATATCAACGACACGGTCAGTCAGTATTTCGTGCGGCTTGAGGTCCTGGACCAGGTGGGCGTGTTCGCTTCTCTGGCGGATCAGCTCGCCGCCGCCGGCGTCAGCATGAATTCCCTGCTGCAAAAGCGGGCCCTGGCTGACGGTCGTACCGATATCGTCATAATCACCCATCCTACCCGCCACAGCGACCTGCTGCAGGCTCTGGACAGCATCGCCCAGCTGCCCTGCGTGGTGGCCGTGGGCGACCCCATCCGCGTGCATAATGGCTGACGGGCCCGGACTGCATATGATGTTTCAGGCGAGCCGCGACTGACGCGCCGCATACTGATTGGGAACGGAGGAAGTTATGTCTATAGTAGTGCAAAAATTCGGTGGCAGTTCCGTGGGGACGCCGGAAAAAATGAAGCGGGTGGCCAAACGGGTCATGGAGACCCGCCAGCAGGGTCATGACGTGGCCGTGGTGGTCTCCGCCATGGGCGATACCACGGACGACCTTATTTCTCTGGCGGCGCAGCTCAGCGACGATCCCTCCGAGCGTGAAATGGATATGCTGCTGTCCACCGGCGAACAGATCTCCATTTCTCTGCTGGCCATGACCCTGACCTCAATGGGCTGTCAGGCGGTGTCCCTTACCGGCCGTCAGGCTGGCTTCCGCACCGACGTGGCCTATTCCAGGGCCAAGATCCTGACCATCGACAATCAGCGGGTGCTGGAGGAATTCGCCAAAGGCAACGTGGTGGTGGTGGCCGGCTTCCAGGGCGTCGACGAGCGGGGAGAGGTGCACACACTGGGCCGGGGCGGTTCCGATACCTCTGCGGTGGCTCTGGCCATCGCTTTGGACGCCGAAATGTGCGAGATCTACACCGACGTCAACGGCGTCTATACCGCGGACCCGCGGGTGGTCAAAAAGGCCCAGAAGATGGACGAGGTCTCCTACGACGAGATGCTGGAGATGGCCGTCATGGGCGCGGTGGTGCTGCAGCCCCGTTCGGTGGAGCTGGCCAAGGAACACGAACTCAAGCTGCACGTGCGCAGCAGCTATAACTATACGGAAGGTACTATCGTCAAGGAGGACGCCAAAATGAACAAAGACCTGGAAAAGGAAATGATAGTCGTCGGCGTGGCCCACGACCTCAACGTGCTGAAGGCTTCCATTTTCGGCGTGCCCGACCGGCCGGGCGTGGCCTGCGAGCTGTTCGCCGCTTGGGCAGACGAAGGCGTCAACGTGGATATGATCATCCAAAGCGGCAGTCCGGACCAGCGTCAGGACATTTCCTTCACCTGCGCCCGCAACGATAAAAACAAGTGTCAGAAGGTGCTGAGCGCTTTCGTGCGTTCTCTGCCGGCGGACAGCTATTCACTGGTGGATACCATGGCCAAGATCTCCGCTGTAGGCGCGGGCATGATCACCCACACCGGCGTGGCTGCCACCATGTTCCGTACCCTGTACGAAAACGGCATCAACATCGATATGATCGCCACCTCCGAGATACGCATTTCCTGCATCATCGACGAGCGGGACGTCAACAAAGCGGCCGTGGCCCTGCATACTGCTTTCGGGCTGGACGCCGAATAGGGCTTTAATAATAGGTCTTGACAAACCGTTTTTTCGATGCTATAATCTATCTCGCCCCTTGAAAAAGGGGCATATATCGGGGCGTAGCTCAGTTTGGCTAGAGCGCTACCTTGGGGTGGTAGAGGCCGCACGTTCAAGTCGTGTCGCTCCGACCAGCAAAAACGACTTGCCTTTGCAAGTCGTTTTCTTTATATTTCTGATTTAGTCGAAAGAGGAAAGCTCATGCCTGCAACAGCCAAAAGCGGAGGCGAAAAGATGACCGCCAAACAGCGCAATATCCTGATCGTATGTTTGATCGCCTCTTTTTTCTCGCCTTTCCTGGGCGCGGCCCTCAATTTATCCATTTCCGAAATCAGCCGGCAGTTGAACTGCGGCGCCACTACCGTCACCTGGGTGGTCAACGCCTATACCATTGCCCTGGCCGTGTTCGTGGTGCCCTTCGGTCATCTGGCTGACGTGGCCAGCCGGCGGCGGCTGATGCTGTGGGGCATGGCCGCTTTTTCCGCAGCTACGCTCATGTGCGCTCTGTCGGCGAACATCACCATGCTCATCGTCTTCCGGGTCATCCAGGCTCTGGCCTCGGCCCTGGTCTTTTCCGTCAACATACCGCTGCTGCTCAGCGTCTTCCCGGCCAGTCAGCGCGGGCACATGCTGGGCCTGTCCGTGACCTCCACCTATACGGGCCTGGCCCTGGGTCCGGTGCTGGGCGGTTTCCTGAATTCTCTGTTCGGCTGGCGCTCCATTTTCGTGCTGGCCCTTTTGCTGGGCATGGGCGCCTTTTTCCTGACCCGCCGCAACGTGGACCCGGACCGCGGGCGCAGGGAGGAGCAGCCGGACGGAGCTGGCAACGTCCTGTACGTCCTCTTCGTGTCCTGCCTCATGCTGGGCCTGTCCAACTGGACTGCGGGCTGGTGGAGCAAGCTGCTGGTCCTGCTCAGCCTGCCCTTGTTGCTGCTGTTCGTCAAGAACGAGCTGAAGTCTGCGAATCCGGTGATCCAGGTGCGGCTGTTCGCTCAGGACCGGGGCTATACCCTGTCCAATGTGGCGGCCCTGCTCAATTACGGCGCCACCTTTGCCATCAGCTATTCCCTGTCCATCTACCTGCAAAACGTCAAGGGCATGTCTTCTTCTCTGGCCGGTCTGGTCCTGATCTGCCAGCCCATCGTCATGGCGGGCGTGTCTTCTGTTGCCGGCCGCCTGTCCGACCGCATCGCCCCCTATAAGCTGGCTTCCTTCGGCATGCTGGTCATCACTGCCGGCCTGCTTTATCTGAGCTGGCTGAAGCCCGCTACGCCGCTGTGGACCATCATCGCGGCCCTGCTGGTCATCGGCCTGGGCTTCGGCTTCTTCTCCTCACCCAATACCAACGCGGTGCTGTCCTGCGTGGACAAGAGCCACTACGGCGAGGCCAATTCCATCCTGGGCACCATGCGGACCCTGGGCCAGTCGTCTTCCATGGTCATGGTGCTGCTGATCTTCGGCGCCATCGTCGGCGATACGATCATTACGGAGGCCGACCCGCTCCTCCTCACCCAGGCTATCCGCCGCAACCTGCAGATCAGCTGCCTCATCTGCTTCATCGGCGCTCTCATCTCCATGGTAAGGGGCCGCGGCGCTAAAGAAAACTAAAGTCTTTATGAGCAATAACGCCAAATACTCACTGTTGCTTATATTGCAGAGCCTGTTTTGGGGCGTGGGCAACCCGGTGATGAAGATCGCCATGTTCACCATGCCGCCTTTGTGGTGCCTGTTTTTCCGCTTTGCCCTGGCCTGCCTCATCTTTGCGGTGGTATTCCGACGCAAGCTGAAGCAGCAGTATGCGCCCGGACATATGAAAGGCTGCCTCCTGGTGGGCGTGAGCTTTGCCTTCGCCTATATCTTCGCCGCCTTTTCGCTGCGGCTCACCATGGCCACCATCTCCGGCTTCCTGATGGGCCTGGCCGTGATGTTCGTGCCCTTCATCGCCTGGCCCCTGTTCCACCGGCCGCCCCGTCCCGCCGCCTTTCTGGCCATCGCGGTCACGGCGGTGGGCATGTACCTGCTGTGCGGCGGCGGCGATTTCAGCTTCGGCTGGGGCGAGCTGCTGGCCATCGCCAGCTCGTTCTGTTCCGCCCTCATGTTCACCACCACCGAACGCTATGTGAACGAGGTAGGGCCGGAGCTGCTGAGCGTGGTGCAGACCGGGGTCACCGCCCTTATCGTGCTGGTGCTGGCCCTGTTCATGGAAAAGCTGGATCTGCCGGCAGTGAGCCTAACCAGCTGGCTTTCCGTGCTCTA
>CAMZIS010000026.1 GCA_947307285.1 uncultured Peptococcaceae bacterium
GCCCACCGCGATCTCGGACATGCCGTCGATGAGCTTGTCGTAGGTGAGAGCTTCTTCGTTCAGGGGAGCGCCGTCCAGATAAACGTTGATCTCAGCCTCGGGCACGGCTCCCTCGGGCAGGGGGATATCCGGCGCGCCCGCGCCGCCTCCGCAGGCGGCCAGCAGCAGCAGGGAGAGGACTGCGAAAGCGACAAACAGCTTTTTCATTGATCTTTACCTCCGAATGATAATATTATTCTTACCAAAAATATTATTAATAGCGTCACACCCTGCGAGAAGTGAAACTATATTATCCTTCTCCATGATATTTTGTCAACCGCAACCGCGTAAACAGTATTACTAATCAGCCGCTTTGTTCAATTCCGCGGCGGTCGGCCGGTACGGCGGCGCGGAGAATATTGTTTGCGGGCTATAATTCATTTGACAGAAAGAAGCGCGGCGCGGCGGCAGAAGCGGAAGCTTTTATTATTTACGCCGTTTGATGCGGGCGGCGCTTGTTTATTGCAGACAATCGTGATAATATAATGGGTGCGAAATCATCGCGGCAGAAAAGGAGAAAAAATATGAAGATATATAATGGCTACAGCCGGCTGCCCCGCAATTACGCGCTGATGACCGACGAGTACGAATTCACCATGGCCAACGGCTACCTGCTCTGCGGCAAGCAGGATCAGGAAGCCGTGTTCGACGTGTTCTTCCGCACCATCCCCAACGGCGGCGGCTACGCCGTCATGGCCGGACTGGACAAGGTCATCCCCTTCATCCAGGGTCTGCGCTTCGGCCAGCAGGAGCTGGACTACTTCAAGCGCAAGGGCTACGGCGCGGAATTCATCGACTACATGAAGGATTTCCGCTTCACCGGCGACATCTACGCCATCCCCGACGGCACTCCCGTCTTCCCCAACGATCCCCTGATCACGGTGAAAGCCCCGCTGATCCAGGCTCAGATCGTGGAGACCGCCCTGCTGTCCATGATCAACGGCGCCATGGAGCACGCCACCGGCGCCCGCCGCATCATCGAGGCCACGCCCCCCGGGGTCACGGTCATGGAGTTCGGCGCCCGCCGCGCCGACGGCTGCGAGGCCGCGGTGGACGCTTCCATCTACGGCATCATGGCCGGCTGCGTGGGCACCAGCAACGACCTGGCGGCGGACATGCTGAACATGAAGGGCATGGGCACCCAGGCTCACAGCTGGATCGAATCCTATCCCACCGAATACGAGGCCTTCCTGGCCTACGCCAAGGCCTATCCCGACAACTGCCTGCTGCTGGTGGATACCTTCGACACCCTTAAAAGCGGCATCCCCAACGCCATCCGCGTGGCTAAAGAGTACCTGGAGCCCAACGGCTACCGCCTGAAGGGCATCCGCATCGACTCCGGCGACCTGGCCTGGCTCTCCTCCCAGGTGCGCCAGATGTTCGACGAGGCGGGCCTCAACGACGCCATCATCTGCCTGTCCAACGCCCTGAACGCCGAGTCCATCGAATCCCTGGTCCATCAGGGGGCCAAATTCGACACCCTGGGCGTGGGCGACAACATCTCCAAGCCCGCCGGCCGCATGGGCTGCGTGTACAAGGAAGTGGCCCTGATGGAAGACGGCAAGTGGGTGCCCAAGATCAAGCTGACCAACAACGTGTCCAAGACCACCAACCCCGGCTTCAAGAAGATCTACCGCGCCTTTGACCGGGAGACCGGCTTCGCTCTGGCCGACGTCATCACCGGCCGCGACGAGGTGATCGAAGGCGACCGTCTCACCGTGGTCGACCCCGCCAACTACCTGCGCCGCAGCAGCATCAGGAACTTCGACCTGGAGGAGCTGCAAAAGCCCATCTTCATCAAGGGCGAGCTGGTCTACGACGATCCGGAGATTTTGGAAAAGCAGGCCTACTGCAACCAGCAGATGGCCCGGCTCTATCCGGCGGTCAAGCGCATCGAGAACCCGCGGGAATACTACGTGGACTGCACGGAAGAGTACGTGAACTTCAAGAACCAGCTGATCCTGGATACGCAAAAGAGCATCCTGGAGCTGTAAAGGATCATCGAACATACGCTTACGGCGCGGCCTGTCGGTCGCGCCGTTTTTGTCGGGCCGGCCGCGCCCTTGACATGCCGGGGTAATGATTTATAATTGTTGGTAGAGCTTTTTTACATATAATAACCTACTGAAGGAGAATACATATGGAACGGGAAACAGCCTGGAAGAAATACAACAAGACGCAGAAAAGGGAGCTGGAAAAGCTCTGCCGCGATTACCGTGGGTTCATCAGCCAGTGCAAGACCGAGCGGGAATGCGTGGCCCGCTGCATCGAGCTGGCGAAAGCCAAGGGCTACCGCGATCTGGAAGAGCTGACGGCAACGAACACGCAGCTCCGCCCCGGCGACAAGGTCTACGCCTGCTGCATGGGTAAGACCCTGGCCCTGTTCAACCTGGGCCGCGACCCGCTGGAGCAGGGCATGGCCATTTTAGGCGCCCACGTGGATTCGCCCCGCATCGACGTGAAGCAGGAGCCCCTCTACGAATCCGACGGCTCCGCCTTCTTCGACACCCATTATTACGGCGGCATCAAAAAATACCAGTGGGTGACCATCCCCCTCGCCATTCGCGGTCTGGCCGTGAAGAAGGACGGCAGCAAGGTCGCCGTCAACATCGGCGACAACCCCGGCGACCCGGTGTTCTGCATCTCCGACCTGCTGATCCACCTGTCTCAGGAGCAGCTGGAGAAAAAGGGCCGCAAGGTGGTGGAAGGCGAGGACCTGGACCTGCTGATCGGCACCGTGCCGCTGGCGGACGAGGAAAAGGACGCGGTGCGCAAGAACGTGCTGCGCCTGCTGGAAGAGGAATACGGCCTGCAGGAGGACGACCTGACCTCGGCTGAGCTGGAGATCGTCCCCGCGGGCGAAGCCAGAGAAGCCGGACTGGACCGCAGCATGATCCTGGGCTACGGCCAGGACGACCGCGTGTGCGCCTACACCTCCCTCATCGCCATGCTGGAGGTGGACGACGTGCAGCGCACCACCTGCTGCTATCTCTGCGACAAGGAGGAGATCGGCAGCGTGGGCGCCACCGGCGCCCGTTCCCGCTTCTTCGAGAACGCCGTGGCCGAGCTGCTGAGCCTGAGCGGTCAGCTGACGCCTTTGGCCCTCAGCCGCTGTCTCCGCCATTCCCGCATGCTGTCCTCCGACGTCAGCGCCGCCTACGACCCGCTGTACGCTTCCGCCTTCAACAAGCGCAGCACCTGCTATCTTGGGAAAGGTCTGGTGTTCAACAAATTCACCGGAAGCGGCGGCAAATCCGGCAGCAACGACGCCAATCCCGAATTCATCGCCGACGTCCGCCGGGTGCTGGACGAGGCCAAAGTGAGCTATCAAAACGCCGAGCTGGGCAAGGTCGATCTGGGCGGCGGCGGCACCATCGCCTATATCTTCGCCCTGCTGGGCATGGAGGTCATCGACAGCGGCGTGGCCGTGCTGTCCATGCACGCCCCCTGGGAGCTGACCAGCAAGGCCGACGTGTACGAGGCCAAGCGGGGCTACGTGGCCTTCCTGAAGAACATTTAATCATAGGAGCAAGCATGACCGTGATCATCGTAGGCGGCGGCGCCTCCGGCCTCATGGCGGCGCTGACCGCCGCGCCCGCCTCCCCCGTTCTGCTGCTGGAGCGGCAGTCCCGGGTGGGGCGCAAGCTGATGGCCAGCGGCAACGAGGGCAAGGGCTGCTCCTTTGCCGAGGAGCACCCGGAGCGCTATCACGGCGTGGACCCCGCTTTTTGCGCGGCGGCGCTCAACCGCTTCGGCGTCGACGATACGCTGGCCTTTTTTGCAGGCCTAGGTCTGGTCTCCTGCAGCGAGCCGGACGGACGGGTCTATCCCTTCAGCGACACGGCCAACAGCGTGGTGGACGTGCTGCGTCTGGCTGCCGGAGAGAAGGGCGTGGATATCCGCACCGGCTGCGAAGTCACGGAGGTCCGCCGCACGGGGGAGGGCTTCGTCCTGCGCAGCGGAGACGCGGAATACACAGGCCACAAGCTCATCGTGGCCTGCGGCGGCGCGGCCGGGGCGAGACTGGGCGGCGGCGTCTCCGGTTACCGTCTGCTGGAAAGCCTGGGCCACCGTCGCGGACCCATCCTGCCCGCCCTGACCCAGATCAAGACGGACAGCCGCTTCACCCGGCCCCTGAAGGGGGTGCGGGCCAAGGCCGCGCTTACGCTCGTCCGCGGCGAACGCGAATTGGGGCATAGCGACGGCGAGGTGCAGTTCACCGATTTCGGCGTGTCCGGGCCCGCGGCCTTCGACCTGAGCCGGGCCGCCGCCACGGAAAAAGGCGATCTCACTTTAGCTCTGGATCTGCTGCCGGCCCTGTCCCGGCAGGAATTACAGGCCCGTCTGGGCGAAAGGAAGGCGTCCTTCCCCCAGCTTCCCACCGAACACCTGCTGACCGGCGCTCTGCACAACAGGCTGGCTCTGGTCCTGCTGAAACAGGCGGGGCTGAGCCTCGCCTCTCCCCTGTCCGCGCTGACGGAAAAGCAGCTGGCTGCCGTCTGCGGTCTGGTCAAGGACTGGCGGCTGCCCGTTTTGGGCGTGCTGGGCTTTGACGCGGCCCAGGTCACGGCGGGCGGCGTACTGACCCGTGATTTTCACCCCGAAACTTTGGAGAGCCGCATCACTCCCGGGCTTTACGCCTGCGGCGAGGTGCTGGACATCGACGGCGACTGCGGCGGCTTCAACCTGCAGTGGGCCTGGTCCAGCGGACATATCGCCGGCGCTGCTGCCGCGGGGCTGCTGTAAAACAAACCGAAAATGGCTATATGAAAAGAGGAGAGCCGCGGCTCTCCTCTTTTTGCGTCCGTATATTTCTATCTTTCCTCTTCCTCAGCCAGCAGCTGGGACAGCACCTTGTCCGGCGCCTCCAGGAAACGGCGGGTAAGATTGTAATGGTCGGTGTCCCGGAACTCCCTTGGCGCGATGCCCTCCTCGTCCAGAAGCAGCAGCTCCGCCCCGGGGAAGGCCATGAGCAGGGGCGAATGGGTGGCGATGATGAACTGGGAATCAAGCTGCACCAGGTCGTGGATGCAGCACAGCAAGGCCAGCTGGCCCCGGGGCGACAGGGCCGCCTCCGGTTCGTCCAGCAGGTAGAGGCCGTGGCCGGAAAAGCGGTTGTTCACCAGAGCGAGGAAGCTTTCGCCGTGGGAACGCTCGTGCAGGGAGCTGCCGCCGTAATAACCGCTGTAGCCCAGCTCGTCCACCTGGGTGGCCACGTTATAGAAGCTCTCCGCCCGCAGGAAAAAGCCGTCTTTGGGGAAGCGCACGCCCTTGGTCAGCCGCAGCTTTTGCCACAGGCCGGAATGGCTGTCCCGGGTGGAGAAATTGAAATTGATAGTCCCGCCCTCCGGGTTGAAGCCCCAGGCCACGGCTATGGCTTCCAGCAGGGTGGATTTGCCCATGCCGTTTTCGCCCACCAGAAAGGTCACGGGCCTGTGAAGATCCAGCCCCTGCCGGGCGATCTGCGCTATGGCCGGGATGCGGGCCAGGTATTCCTCTTCCGGCTCCCCGCTCATGCCGATATGGGAAATGTAGAGTTCGCTGAAGGCCATGAGAACCTCTCCCTATTCCGTTCCGTCATCTATTCTATCCCATTGGGGACGCATAAGCAAGGGCGAACAGTAAGACCGGCATTACAGTGGTGTTTTATTATTTCATATAGCGATATATCACTTCCTGCGGGAAATATTGTCCTTTACAAATCGACAGGAATGCTATATATTAGTAGTTGGTGGAAATTGCGCATCGATCAAGTCACAGCCACGGGAAACGGGCCGCCCGGCCGGCGTCACCTGCCTGCCGCGATGCCGGCCCTTCCCTGATAACGATAATGGAAAGAAACAATCCGCCTCTCTACATGCTGATCTTCCTGGGCGCCGTGGCCTGCTTCGCCATCAGCGGGGTCTTCGTCAAATACTCCCTGATGCCGGCCAGCTCCACCGCTTTTTGGCGGCAGCTGTTCTCCCTGGCTATGCTGCCCTTCGTCTTTAAGGAGATACGCGCTCTCAGCAAGCGGGACATCCTGACCATGCTGGCCGGCGGCGTGATCTTCGGCTTCAACCTCATCATGTGGAACTACGGGCTGGTCCACACCACCCAGGCCAACTGCAACCTGCTGGCCAATATGCATATCTTCGCCACGGTGCCCCTGTCCCTGATCCTGTTCAAGGAAAAGATCCGCCGTCCCTTCATCATCGGCACCGTCATCGCCTTCGCGGGCCTGATCGCCCTGATCACGGGCAAGGCCGACCCCGGCGACGGCTCCCTCATCGGCGACATAGTGGCTTTCCTGTCTTCCCTGCTCTACGGCGCCTATTTGGTGGCCACCTACTCCGTGCGGGATCGCATGTCCGCCCTGTGCGCCATCGAGCTGGGCGCCATCGGCTCCCTGGTCACCATCTTCCCGGCCATGCTGATCGTCGACGGCTTTACCGCGCCCACCTCCTGGGCCGCTGTCTGGCCCATATTGCTGATCATGCTCTTCGGCCAGTTCGGCGGCATCGGCCTGACCAGCGTGGCCCTGGGACGCATCCAGGCCACCATGGCCTCCATCCTGGGCCTGACCCAGCCGGTCTTCGGCGCCGTTTTGGGCCTCATCCTGTTCCGGGAGGTGCTTACCTGGCAGGAGATCGCGGGCATCTTCATCATCACCCTGGGCGTCTATATCGCGCAGAAGAACAAGACCGCGCCGAAAAAGGCCGAGCAGGCCGCGGTCGAAACTGTGACGGAAGCCGCAGCGGAAGCAGCCATTCAGGCGGCAAATACCAAATAGCGCGACAGAACACAGATAAATCACACCTGAATAACAAAGAATACCATAAGGAGGAACAACATGAAAGTCTTAGTCCTTACCGGCAGCCCCCATGCCAGCGGCACCACCGCCGCCCTGGCCGACGCTTTTTGCGAAGGAGCCAAGTCCGCCGGCCATCACGTGGAACGCTTCGATACCGGCCGCATGAAGATCGGCCCCTGCCTGGGCTGCATGTCCTGCCGCAAGGAAGGCGGCAGCTGCGTCCGCCACGACGACATGGAAAAGATCCTGCCCGCCCTGGTGGAAGCCGACGCGGTGGTCTTCGTCACCCCCATCTATTACTTCGGCATGACCGCCCAGCTCAAAGCCGTCATCGACCGTTTCTTCGCCGTCAACGGCCAGCTGCGTGAAAGCAACAAGAAAGCCTACATGATCAGCGTCTGCGGCGACGCCGAAGACTGGGTCATGGACGGTCTGCGCATCCATTTCACCAATATCTGCCGTTACCTGCACTGGGAAGAATGCGGCCGCCTGCTGGCCGAGGGCTTCTACGACGCTGACGGCATCAAGGCCACGGATTGGCCGGAAAAGGCCAAAGCCCTGGGCGCCTCTCTGTAATACACCAATGCGGGAGTGGAGACTTTTCCGCTCCCGCTCGTTTTAACCCGGCCATGCCGGGAACAATACCGCCGTGGTCTCACGGCAAAGAGGAACCCATTTATGGAAATAGTATACGGCGTATTTTTGCTGCTGGGCGGGATCGCCTTGTTCCTGTTCGGCATCAGGTATATGTCAGACTCGCTGGAACTGGCCCTGGGCGGCCGGCTGCGCAAATTCCTGGCCGTGATGACCGGCAACGGTCTTAAAGCCGTGGGCACCGGCGCCGGCATCACCGCCCTCATCCAAAGTTCGGGCGCCACCTCCATTTTGGCGGTGGGCTTCGTCAACGCCGGTCTGATGACCCTGCGTCAGGCTCTTTACACCATGCTGGGCGCCAACATCGGCACCTGCATCACCGCCCAGATCATCGCCTTCAATATCCAGGATTTCGCCCCCTTCATCCTCTTTATCGGCTTTATCCTGACCATGATCAAGAAACGGTACACCCGGCAGATCGGCGCGGTGGTCATCGGCTTCGGCCTGCTGTTCATGGGCATCCGCACCATGGGACAGGCTGTGACCGGACTTAATCTGGACGTGATCATCGCCGCCTTTCTGGACCGTTTCTCCAGCCCCGTCGTGAGCCTGCTCTTCGGCGTCATCTTCACCGCTATCATCCAGTCTTCCTCCGCCTCCATCGGCATCCTGCAGGTACTGGCCCTGTCCTCCGCGGCGGCGGGCATCACCCTGGATTCCGTGCTTTACATGGTGCTGGGCATGAACATCGGCGCCTGCGCGCCCATCGTCCTGGCCTCTCTGTCCGGCGGCCGCAACAGCCGCTGCGCCGCCCTGTCCGACGTGATAGCCAAGGTCACCGGCGTACTGATCTTCTCCATCCTGATCAATATCTTCCCCGCCGTCATCGACGGGCTTAAGAGCATCTCTTCCCACGACATCGCCCGTCAGATCGCCAACCTGCACCTGCTGTTCAACCTGGTCTCCTTCGTGGTGGTCTATCCGCTGGTAAGGCCCATCTGCCGCCTGCTGGAACGGCTCTTCCCCGAGCCCGACGAAGACGACCCCACCGAGCAGCGCATGCGCTACATCTCCAACGAAACGCTGAACCTGCGTCCCGGCCTGGCCGTGACCCTGGCCAAGCGCGAGGTGGTGCGCATGGGCAACATCGCCTACGACAATCTGGCTCTGGCCATCGACTGCACCCTGAAGGGAGACAGGACGAATTACGACCGGGTCATGGCGGTGGAAAAGACGCTGAACTTTCTCTCCCACGAGATCATCGGTTTCCTGGTGCGGCTGAACGGCAAGCCTTTGGGCGAGCAGGAATCCCAGACCGTCGGTATGATGTTCCACGTGGTCAGCGACATCGAGCGCATCGGCGACCACGCGGAGAACATCGTGGAATACGTGGACGTCATGCAGCGTGACGGTTCCTTCTTCAGCGAAAGCGGCCTGGAGGAGATGCAGGAGATGAGCTCCACCGTCCTGGCTGCCGTGGCTCTGGCGCTCGAGGTCTACGCCAAGGACGACTTCGACCGGCTGGAGGACGTGAACCAGCTGGAAGAGCGGGTGGACGAGCTCCAGGACATCCTGGGCGAGAACCATCTGGGACGGCTGAAAGCCGGCTACTGCAATTCCCGCAGCGGCGTCATCTTCAGCGACATGATCTCCGACCTGGAGCGCTGCTCCGACCATGCCATGAACATAGCCCTGGCCATCAAGGGCGAGCCCACCGTCATCATCCGCTGAACGCACGTTGCGTTAAAGCGCAGCATGTAAAAAAACACCCGGTCAAGACCGGGTGTTTTTTAGTGTGTTCGTGTTGCCTGAGCGACGATTACCAGCCGGTGCCGAAAGCGTCGATGGTGTAGGTGCCGTCGCCGTTGTCCTTGACTATGCCCAGGTTGGACTTGTTCCTGATCCACTGGCCGTCGATCTCGCCGGTAGCGGCGGTGAACTGGTTCAGGTCTTCCACGCCCTCGGCGATCTTCATGTCGTAAGTGGCTTCGAACACGACGTCGCCTTCGTTCAGCTCATAGGTCTGCAGGGCTTCGTTGGCAGCGATCTCGTCAGCGGTGTAGACCTTGATCTCAGTGGGAGCGACTTCTTCCACCATGTCGGGGAAGGCGGCCTTGAGATACTGATCCAGAGCCTGGGTCACCACTTCTTCCGGGGTGGCGGCAGCCTCGTCTTCGGCGGGAGCAGCGTCCTGACCGCAGGCGGCCAGAGCGAACACCAATACCAGAGCCATCAGAGCGAACAATACTTTTTTCATTTTTCTCCTCCTCCATGAATCAAAAGTAGACGCATGCTTTCGCGTACATATTGTATGATAGCACTGTTGATTTATATGTCAAGCACAATTTGCGGACGAAATCACCGTCTTTTCGGCTCTGTCCCTCAGCCCAAAATCCCCAGATGCTGCAGCAAAATCTTGACCCCCAGCAGGATGAGGATGAGGCCGCCGGCGAATTCCGCCTTGCCGCGGAAACGGGCGCCGAACAGGTTGCCCAGCTTCACCCCGGCCGTGGAGATCACCAGGGTAACAACGCCGATAAGGGTCACGGCGGGCAGGACGCGCACGGACAGAAAAGCGAAGGTCAGGCCCACGGCCAGGGCGTCGATGCTGGTGGCCAGGGCCAGGGGCAGCATGGCGCGGA
>CAMZIS010000027.1 GCA_947307285.1 uncultured Peptococcaceae bacterium
GCCGCGGAAAAAGTCTTTTTTATTTTCCCATTCCGGCGTATATAGCAGTAGCAGTTAAATAGTATTAGTAGTAGGGCCTGTTGAAAACGTGGAAAAGAAGGTATTTCCCGATATTTAAGTGGGAAAAGGAGGCGTGTGCGGCCTGTTAAAAAAACAAGGATCAAGTCGCTTTTATCCATGTTTTTCGGGCCACGGTCAAAATCCATCAATGTTTTGCACAGTCCGTCCACAGGCTGTGAGGCGAAATTCCGCAAGGAAAAGACGGATCGTGCGGAAAAAAGGGGAGCGTCTCTCAGCCCTTGGTCAGCTTGCGCTCCAGCTCGTGCAGATGGCGGTCCAGCTCCTTGTCCTGGGTGCGCTGGCTGGCGATGGTCTCGCAGGCGTACATCACGGTGCTGTAGTGACGGCCGCCGAAATCCCGGCCGATCTGGGTGGTGGTGGCGCCCATGAGCTGGCGGCACAGATACATGGCGATCTGCCGCGGCACGGACACGTCCCGGTCCTTGCGCTTGCTGCGCAGGTCTTCGGTGGTGATCTGGTAATGGTCGGCCACGATGTGCTGGATGAACTGGATGGAGAGCCGGGGGGCGTCGTCGTGGTCGAAGATGTCCTTCAGGGCCTGCTCCGCCAGACGCATGTCCACGCTGCTCACGTTTTTCATGGAGCTGAACCACATCAGCTGGTTCAAAGCGCCTTCCAGATCGCGGATGTTGGTGTCTACCTTATCGGCGATGGTCTTGATCACGTTGTCTTCGATCTCCACCTGGGAGGAGATGGCCTTGTTCTGCAAAATGGCGCAGCGGGTCTCCCAGTCCGGCGGCTGGATGTCGGTGATCAGGCCCCAGCTGAAGCGGGAGCGCAGGCGGTCTTCCAGAGGGTTGATCTCCCGCGGGTGCCGGTCGGAGCAGATGACGATCTGCTTGCCCGCGTCGTGCAGGGAGTTGAAGGTGTGGAAGAATTCCTCCTGGGTCTCCTTTTTGTTGGCCATGAACTGGATGTCGTCGATGAGCAGGATGTCCGCGCTGCGGTACTTGGCCTTGAAGGCGTCCATGCGGTTTTCCCGCAGCATGGAGATGAAGTCGTTGGTGAATTCCTCGGAGGAGATGTAGATGACCTTTTTATAAGGGTCCTTTTTCAGCACCGCGTGGCCGATGGCGTGCATCAGGTGGGTCTTGCCCAGTCCCGAGCCGCCGTAGATGAACAGGGGGTTATAGGTGCGGCTGGGGCTTTCCGCCACCGCCATGGCCGCCGCGTGGGCAAAGCGGTTGGATTCGCCCACCACGAAGGTGTCGAAGGTGTAGCGGGGATTGAAGGCCTGGCGTCTGACTTCGTTGCCGGGGGGCGCCGGCTCGCCGCTGCCGGGAGGGAAATCCCGGGTGGCGGACAGGTTAACCACCACCGGCTCCAGATGTTCTCCCGAAGCCTGGAACAGAGCCTGTTCGATCTCGGCCAGATACATTTCCACCGTGGTCTTGACCCAGCCGTCGGCTACGCCGATGTAGAAATACTGCCCTCTTTGGGCGGTGCGGAGCACAGAGCCCTCGGCAAACCATTGCTGCCACTTTTTCGGGCCCAGCACCGGCCGGAGGATATCGGCCACCTGTTCCCACAAAGGTTCCTGAGTTGTCACTATATGTTGTCCTCCAAAACAAGGATAATTACAATATATGGGGGAAGTTATCCATATTATGTGGATAATATATAAATACGCAGACTAATGATAGCAGATTTTATCCACATTTTCAAGAAATATTATATCACAGGCGGCGGCGCAAAAAGTGCCATTTTTGAAATTTGTGGAAATCTTTTTTCGCTCTGCGGCCCGGTTCCCGGCCCCGCTCCGGCCCTGTTCCGGAACGGCGGGGCCCGGTTCAGCCTTAAAACTTTCATTTAATAAATATAATATAATCCCGTTTGACAAGGGACGTTGTTTAAGGTATAATCCATATGTTTGAGTGTAAAGTCGGGTTCTGTGCCCTGACGGCAAAAACGCCGTCCCCCGCGGCCGGCCCGACGCAGCGAAAAAACGAAATAGTGGCAGCTTGAGCAGGGATGTGGAAAACCTCAGGCGTGCGGCTGCCGGCGATCAGCGTCGCTGGCCTCCGACCGCCTTCCCTTTCCCGCCTGCAGGGCAGCTGAATAAAAACAGGAGGATCACCATGAAAAGAACCTATCAACCCAAGAAGAGAGTACACAAGAGCGTCCACGGCTTCCTGAGCCGCATGAGCTCCAAGACCGGCCGCCGCGTCATCGCCGCCCGCCGGGCCAAGGGCCGCAAATCCCTGAGCGTGTGACCTATGCTGCCCCGCTGTTTTCGCCTGAAACGGCAACAGGATTTCCACCGCGTCTACCGGCGGGGCGAAAGCCGGGCCTATCCGGCCTTTGTGCTGCACCGCAAAAATAACGGCGGGGGAAAGCGCTTCGGCTTTTCCGTGTCGAAAAAGCTGGGCAACGCCGTCGCCCGCAACCGGGTGCGCCGCCGCCTGCGTCACGCCGTCTATGCGGCTGCAGACCTGTTCCCGCCGGGCGCGGACTATGTGTTCGTGGCCCGCAGCGCGGCGGTGGATCTGGAATGGAGCGAGCTGGAGCGGCAGATCAAAAAAGCCGCGTCCGACAGCGCGAAAGCGCGCGCAAGCAGGAGCTGACTATGAAAAAGCTCATCATCCTGGCGGTCAGATTCTACCGGGCCTGCATCTCCCCGCTGTTCCCGCCTACCTGCATCTATACGCCCACCTGCTCCCAGTACATGATCGACGCGGTGAACAAATACGGCGCCGTCAAGGGCTTCTGGCTGGGCGTGAAGCGCATCAGCCGCTGCCATCCCTGGCACGAAGGCGGCTACGACCCGGTTCCGTGAAACGGAACTGTTGGCCCGTGAAAGGGAACTGTTGGACCGTAAAAGGGAACTGCGGGCCCTGAAAGCGCGGCCCTGAAACGCGGGGAAGACCCGCCTGCCGGTCATACCGGCCAACCCAAGGAGGAAATACCTTTGAAAAACAAGTTCAAACCGGTCCTGCTGCTGATCCTGGCGCTGGCCCTGGTCTTCACTCTCGCCGCCTGCGGCGCGGGCTCCGTAGATCAGGATTCCATCAACATGGATGAGCAGGCCGCGGAAACCCAAAGCGCAGATACTGAGAGCGCAGACCAGACGGATCAGGCCGTAAGCGAAGAAGAGGCCGAGGATTCCGGAAGCGGCGGCATACCCGGCGCCTACGCCGGCCCCCGCACCAAGATCGGCAAGATGTTCGCCGGCTGGTTCGCCCAGCTCTTCGAATGGCTCTACCTGGCCACGGACAAGATCGGCTTCCCCAGCTGGATCCTGACCATTTTCCTGTTCACCCTCATCGTGCGCGGTCTCATGCAGCCTTTGATGGGCAAGCAGATGCGGTCTTCCCGCAAGATGCAGCTGTTGAAGCCCGAGCTGGACGAGATCAAACGCCGCTACGCCTCCAACCCCCAGAAGATGAACGAGGCCACCTCCGCCCTGTACAAGGAGAACGACTGCTCTCCCACGGCGGGCTGCCTGCCTCTGCTCATCCAGATGCCCATCCTCATCTGGCTGTTCGCGGCTATCCGCACCTACAACCCGCTGGAGTCGTCCTACCCGGATATCGTCAATTCCGCCTTCAACTTCATGTGGATCGACAATCTGGCCGAACCCGACCCCACGGGCTGGGTCCTGCCTCTGCTGGTGGCCGCGGCCACCTTTGCCCAGCAGTGGATCACCACCGCTGACCGCACGGACCGCACCCAGCGCATGATGATGTTCATGATGCCGCTGATGTTCTTCTTCTTCTCCCGTTCCTTCCCGGCCCTGATGTGCTTCTACTGGATCTTCTATTCCCTGATCAGCACCGCCATCATGTGGCCCTTCATGCGTAAATGGGAAAAGGAAGACAAGGCCAAGATCGAGGAAAAGCGCCGCGCCAAGGAAGAAGACGCGGAACGCCGCCGTCAGAAGAAGGCCGCCGCCCGGGAAGCCTACCAGAAAAAGAAGGCCGCCAAGCCCAAAAAGCCGGCCTATGCCGTGGAAGAGGGCGACCTGGTGGAGGAAGAAGAAGAGGAAGAGCCGGACTGGGACGAGGACGAGGAATTCGAATTCGATCCCGAGCAGGAAATGGAAGAGAACTTCCTGCGCTATCTGAAGTCCAACCATATCAAGGTCAAGGAAAAGAAGATGAAGCTCCATCCCTATTCCACCGAGGCCGAGCTGGTGAAGATGGCCTTCGACGAAAAGGGCAAGGAGCTGGATTACGACGGCATGCTGCGGGAGTTCACCAAGCAGTATCAGAAGCTGAAGGAAGGCCAGCAGGCCCGGGAGGCCGTGGCTTCCACCCGTCTGGGCAAGCTGTTCGGCATGGATAAGCGTTCCGACGCCGTAGCCGCCGCGGCCGCCGCTGCTGCCAAAGAGGCAGTGGACGACGCCAGCGACGACGGGGATGACGGCGCGGACGCGAGCGGCGACGTTTTGGACCGGGCGAAAGACAAGGCGGAAGACCTCCTGGACAAGGTAGAGGACGCCTTTGACAAGCTCGAGGACAAGGTGGAGGACGTCTTTGACCGGGACGACGACGATCATGACGACGATGACGACGACGACGATCATGACGACGACGAGTCCGGCGAGGAACAAGACTAAGCGAGGTACTATCATATATGCGTAAGGAATACGTGGCCACCGGCAAGACCCTGGACGAGGCTATCGCCAACGTCTGCGCCCTGGCCAATACCACCATCGATAAGCTGGACGACTGGGACGTGCTGGAAGCCGGCAAGTCCGGTTTCCTGGGGATCGGCCGCCGGGATTTCAAGGTAGCCGCCTACGTGGAAGAGCCCGACACGCCGGAAAAGGAGGAAAAGACCTCCACCTTCGGCACGAAGAAGACCAAGCGGGAAAAATTCGACGAAAAGGCTGCCAAGGAGGCCAAAAAGACCAAGGATATCGAGATCCGTCCCATCGTCACCGCCGAGCCGGACCCGGAACGGGCGGCCGCCCGGGAGGAAGAACGGCGTGAGCGCCGCAACCGCCGGGACCGCAAGCCCCGGGTGGAACGGGGCGAGCGTCCTGAACGCGCCGACCGGGAAGCAAAAGCCGCCAAGCCCGCCGCAGCGCCCAAGGCCGCTTTGGAAAAACGCCGTGAGAGCCATGCCGTCAACATCACCGAAGGCGAGATGGCGGACCGCCTCTATGCCGACGCCCGGGCCTTCCTGGACCCCATCTTCGCCAAGCTGGGCGTGGCCCCCGTGAAAGAGGGCATCCTCTGGCTCACCGTGCGCGGCGACGATCTGGGCATCCTCATCGGACGGAGGGGCGAGACCCTGAATTCCCTGCAGTATCTGGTCAACCTGGCCGTGAACAAGCGCCGTCACGAACACGCCCGCCTGGTGCTGGACGTGGAAGGCTACCGCGAAGGCCGGGAAGAGACCCTGACCGCCCTGGCCCGCAAGATGGCGGAAAAAGCCGTCCGTTCCGGCCGCCGGGTGGAGCTGGAGCCCATGAACCCCCACGAACGCCGGGTGGTGCACATCGCCCTGCAGGAGGATAAACGGGTGGATACCGTGTCCCACGGCGAAGAGCCTTACCGCCGCGTGGTCATCAACCCCAAGAACCGCAAGAACCGCAAGGGCCGCGGCAGCAAAGAGGGCAGGAACGACAATCTGGCCGCCGAAGCCGAGGCCACGCTGGTGATGCCGGCGGAGACCGCACCGGAGACCGTGACCTCTGTGCCCGCGCCGCCGCAGGGACCTGCGGCTGAGACCTCGTCCAGCGACCTGTCCGCCCGCATCGCCGCCGAGGTGGCGGCCCTGCAGGCCAAAGCCGCAGAAAAACCCGACGCCGAATAAACAGGCCGGTCAAGCGGCCCGCAAACAGGCAAACAAAAATCAGACCCACTGTGTGGGCCTGATTTTTTTATCTATCTTTTCCGTTTGGGAAGTATGTCGAAGCAGGGCGCGTCCCGCGCTGGCGCGGTACGCCGGGGTTAAAGCTGCCGGTCAGCCGGGCAAAAGCGGGGACCGTTTGCCGGCGCTATGTATATGGGAAAGGATAAGTCTGACAGCCGCGCTATCAGCCGCGGGCGGCGTTGCGACGGGAGTACCAACCGGCGATGCCGATGACGATGCAGGTGATGATCATTGCTTGCTCCCTCCTTCAGTGTGTGAACTCATTTTGTGATTATATTATAGCCGAGCCTGCGCTTTTGCCATATAGATAAAGAAAGGACTTTTGCCGCTCTCGGCGGCAAAAAGTAACGAAGATGAAGGCTTTTGCCTTATTTAATAAGGTTACGCCTTTTGACCGGCCTGGGGCCGCCGTTTTCGGCGTCCCCGTCGGCAGAGCTTTATAGTGGTAAAAGAGGCAGGCGGCGGCCGACGGCAGCCGACGGCAGGCAAAAGGGCCGGCCGGCTATCCCGTTTTCGCCTTAGAAAATAAGGCCGTTGAGCGCTTTGCCTTAGCTTATCCCGGGCCGAAACAGGGACCGCCTGCCGTAGTCGGCCAAGGCGAGTTTTCTATAATATAAGACCGACCTCCCGTTGAGGTCGGTCTTACTTCGCGTATGCAGTTTTCTTCATATCTGGCCCTCCGGATCTATGCTCTCATCCCATGCCGCAAAACTCGCTGACAAAGAATATGATCAACAGGACTATGCACAGCAGGCTCCGCCATCCTTGTTTTTTGTCCGTCATTCTTTCCACCTTCCTTTCAGCTCAGGCCCGGCTTCCCGCCCCGGGACGAAGGCCTGCGGGTGTACCAGCTGATGATTGCCATGACGATGCAGGTGATGATCATTTTGTACGCCCCCTTTCGCGTCCTCTCTCTCTTTCTGTCTATATTATAGCCGGTGCAGGGCCTTTGTTATATAGATAAACAAAGGTATTTGTTTGTATAATTGTCAGAAAATAACGACTTTAGCGCCTTCGGCCTAATTTAATTAGGTGCGGCAGCTTTGCGGTCCCGCCCGGGCCGCGGCGGACAGTGGGGAACGGCAGGGCGTTACAGTGGAAAAAAGAGGAAAAACAGGGCCCGCGGCCGGGGAGAGGCCGGCCGGGGGGAGAGCTTTTCGCCTTAAAAAATAAGGCGTATGACGGTCATAGCTTGCGAAAGCCAAAGCCGGAGCAGAAAAGCAAAACGGCGGCCTGCTCTGCGCTGGGTCTGCCCTGCGTGGGGACTGCTCTGTGCCGGGCCTGCTCTGCGTGGGGACTGCTCTGCGTGGGGCTTCTTTGCGTGGGGACTGCGGCGTTTCGGGTTTCGGCAGCTCGCATTTGGCGCGGTCTGCCGGCGGCCTGCGGGGAAAATGCGGATTTTTGCAACTAAACGTAACATAAAAAGCTAAAAAGTGTTATATTTAGTTGGTAGAAAGACGCGCAACCGCAGATTACAATAATCATAGAAATCAAACTAATCTGATTCGGAGGAATCTATGGCTATCGTTGAAGTAAGCGGGCTGCGCAAGGAATATCCCTCCTTCACCCTGCGGGACGTGTCCTTTGCCCTGGAGCGGGGCCGGATAACCGGTTTCATCGGCCGCAACGGCGCCGGCAAGACCACCACCATCAAATCCATGCTCAACCTGGTCCACCCGGACGGGGGCGAGATCAGCTTTTTCGGAGCGCCCCTCGCCGGCCGGGAAGGGGAGGTCAAGCAGCGCGTGGGCTATTCCACGGGCACGGTGAGCTGGTACCCGCGGAAAAAGATCAAAGACATCGTAAGCATCGTGCGGCAGTTTTACGACAGTTGGGACGAGGAGGCCTACCGCCGCTATCTGGACCTGTTCGACCTGGACGAGAGCAAAACGCCGCGGGAGCTTTCCGCCGGCATGAAGGTGAAGTTCAACCTGCTGCTGGCCCTGTCCCACGGGGCGGAGATCCTCATCCTGGACGAGCCCACCAGCGGACTGGACCCCTTTTCCCGGGACGAGCTGCTGGCCGTGTTCACTGAGCTGAAGCGGGAGGGCGTGGCCGTGTTCTTTTCCACCCACGTCACCTCTGATCTGGAAAAATGCGCGGACGACATCGTCTATATCTCCCACGGTCAGATCAGGGCGGCCCTGCCGAAAGCAGACTTTACCGCCCGCTATGCGCAGGCGGGCGAAAGTCTGGAAGATACCATCCTGCGCCTGGAAAGGGGTGTGCAAAATGCGTGACATCCTCAGGAAAGAGCTGAAGCTCAGCGCTTCGCCGCTGGCCTATTTCTTCATCCTGTTCGGCCTCATGTTCTTCCTGCCGGGCTACCCGGTGCTCTGCGGCGCCTTTTTCGTAACGTTGGGCCTGTACCAGAGCTTCCAGTACGCCCGGGAGGCCAACGATATCGAGTTCTCCGCCCTGCTGCCCGTGGCCAAACAGGACGTGGTGAAGGGCAAGTTCATGTTCGTCTGCCTCATCGAAGGCTGCAGCCTGCTGCTGATGCTGGTCGCCGTCCTCCTCCGCATGACGCTGCTGGCCGACGCGCCGGTCTACCGGACCAACGCTCTGATGAACGCCAACCTGTTCGCCCTGGCCGGGGCCCTGCTGATTTTCGGCCTGTTCAACCTGATCTTCCTGGGCGGCTTCTTCAAGACGGCTTACAATATGGGCCGGCCCTTCATCGTCTTCATCATCGTCGTCTTCCTGCTCATCTTCGCCCTGGAGGCCCTGCACCATATCCCGGGCCTGGAGGCGGTCAACGCCTTCGGCTTCGACCGTTTCGGCCTGCAGCTGGCCCTGCTGCTCATCGGCCTCGCGGCCTTCCTCGTCCTGACCCTGCTGTCCTATAGGGCCGCCTGCCGCCGCTTTGAAAAGATCGACCTGTAAGCGCCGGACGAAACCGTATCGGAGGTCAAAACCATGCTGAAAGACAATTTGATCATGCTCCGCAATATCCACGGCTTTTCCCAGGAGCAGATAGCGGAAAAGATCGACATTTCCCGCCAGGCCTATGCCAAGTGGGAAAGCGGCGCCACCGTGCCGGACATCGAAAAATGCAGTCTGCTGGCCCGCGTCTACGGCGTGAGCCTGGACAGCCTGATCAAGGAGGAGCGGGTGGAGGGCATCGGCGCCGTCCCGCCGCCGCCGGCGGGCAAGAGCATCTGGGGCACGGTCACCGTCAACGACCGGGGGCAGATCGTCATCCCCAAGGCCGCCCGGGACAAATTCGGCATCGCCGCCGGGGACCGGCTCATCGTGGCCGCGGACGACAAGGGCATCGCCCTCATCCCGGCGGAGACCTTTGAGGCGGACATCCGCAAAGCCATGGCCATGGCCCGGGTGGAGGCGGACAAATAAGATCCGCCCTCAACGTTGCCGCTACGCGGCAAGTTGGCGAGATTTTCGCCTGCGGCGAAAACTCGCGGCCTGGTGGGCCAAACTGGAGGGTTGCTTATATAAAAAAACAAGACCGTCCTCGAACCGGGGACGGTCTTACTTTGCGTATGCGGTTGTCGTCATGCCGTTCCTCCTTTTACGGTCTTTTACAGCGCCATGACGGTGGCCACCAGCCAGCTGGCTGACATGAACACCAGGCTGCACAGGTAACCCAGGTAAGCCAGATTGCCTCTGCTGATGTTGCGCAAGGGGCCGGCGGCGGGGCGCTTGCCGGAGAACAGGCTGGCCAGTCCGATGACGATAAGGGATGTGATCATTGTCGTGTCCTCCTTTCAGCTTACTGCGTGCCTTCGCTTTCTTTCTGACTATATTATATCTGAAGGCCGGGCGGCTATACCATAGTCAAACAAAGTTGTTACGCGGTTCAAATTGTCTGAAAATAATGACTCTGTGGCTTTTAAGCTTAAAAACAAAGCTTATCGGATTTCGGCCCTGCCGCGGCCGCCGCGGGCAGCAGGTCCTTTTGCCGGTCCGGCACAGACGGGCGGGAAAGGGAGAGGAATAAAAACCTTTCCTTGCCGCGGGAAATATGATAGGATAAAAGGACGGAGGGAGGGATGCACATGCAGGATTGGCCCGCCTGGGAAGACCGCTTTCTGGCGCCCTGGGCCGCTCAC
>CAMZIS010000028.1 GCA_947307285.1 uncultured Peptococcaceae bacterium
AGCGGCCGGAGGATATCGCGGAGCTGGCCGGCACCGCCTTTGAGCTTTTGAACGCCGCCGCCGGCTATCTCAGGCCAGGGGGCCTGCTGTGCTACGCCACCTGCACTGTCACCCACGAGGAAAACGAAGACAACATCCGCCGCTTTTTGGCGGAGCATCCGGATTTCTCCCTGCAGCCCATGAAGGAGCTGTCGGCCATGATGAGCCGGCCCGAGGACGCGGCGGCCTGTGAATCCGGCATGCTGCAGCTTTTGCCCCACGTCCACGGCACGGAGGGCTTTTTCCTGGCCCTGCTGCGGAAAGGATAGAGCATTGAGCGAGCCTTTGGATATCCGTTCCTGCGACAGGCAGGAGCTGATCGCCTATATGAAAAGCCTGGGCCAGCCCGCCTTCCGGGCGCGGCAGCTGTTCCGGCAGGCGCAAAAGCTTTCCGCGCCGGATTTCAGCTCCATGTCCGACCTGCCCCTCAGCCTGCGTCAGCGTCTGCAGGAGGAAGCGCGGCTCACCACGCCCGCCGTGGTCACGGAACGCATCTCTGAATCCGGCGACACGGCGAAGTTATTGCTGGAATTCGCCGACGGCGAGCGGGTGGAGATGGCCCTCATGCTCTACCGCCGGGAGCAGGCCCGGGACCGGGCCACCTGCTGCGTCAGCTGCCAGAGCGGCTGCGCCATGGGCTGCCGCTTCTGCGCCACCGGCATGTTCGACCGCTTCCGCAACCTGACGGCAGGGGAGATCGTCTCCCAGGTGCAGCTGGCGGACGCTCTGGCCCGCCGTCTGGGCTTCGACGGGGTGAGCAACCTGGTCTATATGGGCATGGGCGAGCCCCTGGCCAACTTTGAAAACGTCCGTAAATCCATCCTCCTGCTCAACGACGAAGACGGACTGAACGTCGGCGCGCGGCGGATCACGGTCTCTACCTGCGGTCTGGTGCCCAGGATCTACGAAATGGCGGACTGGGGTCTCCAGGTGGGCCTGGCCGTTTCCCTGCACGCCGCGGACAATGAAAAACGGCGCGCTCTCATGCCCGGCGCTTCCCGCTGGACGGCAGAGGAACTGATCGAGGCCTGCGACCATTACCGGGCCCGCACCGGCCGTCGGGTGACCTGCGAATACGCCCTGATAAAAGGGGTCAACGACAGCCGCGAAGACGCGAATAAACTGGCCGCGCTGTTGACAGGAAAGGGTATTCTTGTTAATATTATCCTGGCAAACGCTTTGCCGGAGCGTGGCATTGAGGCGTCGGGGGAAGAGACCTGCGCCGCTTTTTGCCGCGTGCTGGAAAAAGCCGGCGTAGAGGTGCAGATACGCGAAAGCCGGGGCCGGGATATCGAGGCGGCCTGCGGCCAGCTGCGCAAACGTCAGGAAGAACAGGCCGGACCCAAAGCAGACTGAAAAAGCAAAGCGCGCCCCGGTGGCGCGACCCATATCACAAGACGGACATACTGCGGATACTTTATGAAGGCTGTTTATATATCGCATGCCGGTGCGGTCAGAGAGAATAACGAGGACGCCATTTTCTGCGACGGCGACGCCGGTCTGTTCGTAGTGGCAGACGGCATCGGCGGCAAGGAGGCCGGCGAGATCGCCTCCGCCACCGCTGTGCGCATCGTGGCGGAAAAGTCCTGGCAGTGCCCGGACGATCCCCCCGGGGAGATGCTGCGCTCCGCCTTCTACGAGGCCAACAATTTCCTTTACAAAAAGGGCGTTCGGCCGGAGCTGAACGGCATGGGCACCACCCTTACCGCCGCCGTGTGCCGGGGCGACAGGATCACCGTGGTCCACGTGGGCGACACCCGGGCCTATCTGATCAGCAAAAACGGCATCACCCAGCTGACGGAAGACCATTCCCTGGTGGCCCAGATGTGCCGCGACGGACAGCTCACGGCAGAGGAGGCCAAGAACCACCCCCACCGCAACATCCTGCTGCGGGCCGTGGGCCAGGAAGCTCTGGTTGAGGTGGATGAGCTGGAGACCGAATGGCACAGCGGCGACTATCTGCTGCTGTGCAGCGACGGACTGTATAATCTGGTCGAAGATGAAGAAATGCGGGAAACCGTCCTGCGCGCCGCGCAGCTGGAGACCGCGGCGGCCTATCTGGCCGAAGCCGCCTATGACAGGGGCGGGTACGACAATATCTCTCTTGTTATCGCCGCCCACGATTAAGGGCCATTTCTGCCGGACGACCGGCTTCAGAGGAGCAACACAATGATCGGCAAGGTGTTCAATAATCGCTATCAGATCCAGGAAAAGCTGGGCGCCGGCGGTACGGCTATCGTCTACCGGGGCCAGGACCTGCTGCTGAATCGGGCGGTCACCATCAAGATCCTGCGGGAAGAATTCGCCAACAACGGCGAGCTGGTGCGGCGTTTCCGCCACGAGGCTCAGGCCGTGGCCAGCCTGTCCCATTCCAATATCGTCTCCGTCTACGACGTGGGCTATGAAGACAACATGCACTACATCGTCATGGAGTTCGTGGAAGGGGAGAGCCTGAAGGAATACATCAAGCGCAAAGGTCCGCTGCGTCTGTCCGAGGCCTGCAACATCATCACCCAGATTTTGGCCGGCGTGCAGCACGCCCACGAGCACGGCATCATCCACCGGGACATCAAGCCCCACAACATCCTGCTGGGCGTGGACGGCCGGGCCAAGGTCACGGACTTCGGCATCGCCGTGGGCATGTCCGACGTGACCATGACCTACAATTCCACCACCCGCATCATGGGCTCCGTGCACTATATCTCTCCGGAGCAGGTCCAGGGTCAGGCCGCCACCGACAAATCCGACATCTATTCCTGCGGCGTGGTCTTCTACGAGATGCTCACCGGCCGCGTGCCCTATCAGGGCGAGACCCCCATCTCCATCGCCATGCAGCACGTCCAGGGCGAGCTGGCCCTGCCCAATCAGGTCAATCCCCAGGTGCCGGCCAGCATCTCCTACGTGGTCACCCGGGCCATGCGCCGCAATCCGGAAACGCGTTACGATTCTGCGGCGGAAATGGCCGACGCGGTGCGGGCCGCTTATCAAAGCGTGCAGGAAAGCGAAGGCGACCAGGTCACCGACGCCACCATCTCCATGCGCAACCCGCTGAAACGCAAGAAGGACGGCAAATCCGTCATCATCGAAAGAGCCAAGGACGAGGAGGACGACGGCGAAACGAGCCGCCGCTTCACCCCGGGCCGCATCGCCCTGCTGGCTTTGGCCGTGGCCCTGGTGGGCGCCATCATCTGGATGGCCACCCAGCTCACCGGCATGCTCATCCACGACGACCCCGCCACCGTGCCTCTGGTCACGGGCCAGTCCCAGGCCGAAGCGGAGGCGGCCCTGACTGCCGCCGGTCTGGTGGCCAAGATAGAATACGAGGCCTCAGACACGGTGGACGAGGGCATAGTCATCTCCCAGAGCGTGTCCGACGGCCAAAAGGTCAGCAAGGGCCGGGAGATCGAGCTCACGGTCAGCAGCGGCGCCGCCAAGGTGGAGGTGCCTCCCCTGGTGGGCTCCAGCCAGCGCATCGCCCAGCTCACCCTGACCAATCTGGGTCTGAACGTGGAGATCGACAGCGAATACAACTCCGAAGTGGATAAGGACCAGGTCATCATGCAGAGCCCGGAGGGCGGCACCCAGGTGGAGCCCGGCTCCACGGTGAAGCTCCTCATCTCCCTGGGCGAAGAGCCGGTCCGCTTCAACATGATAAACATGGTGGGCCTGACCCAGGCCGAGGCCCAGAAGTACATCAGCGACAATAAGCTGAACCTGGCCAGCATCAACCGGGAACGCAGCGACGAGGTGGAGGCCGGCATCGTCATCGGCCAGACCCCGGGCGAAGGCGTCAGCGTGGCCTCCGGCGACGAGGTGACGCTCACGGTCAGCGAAGGCCCAGGCCCCACCCTGCGCAGCTATGTGGTCAATTACCGTCTGCCCGAAGACGTGGATGAGAACGGGGAAGCGGTGGAACTGCTGCATACCGTGACCATCACAGTCGACGATATCAAGGGCAGCCGCGAGGTGTTCAGCCAGCAGCTCAGCGGCGGCAGCAGCGTTGCCTACACCGCGGATTACTACAACAGAGGCGTCATCACCCTCTACGTGGACGGGGTGGAGGCCTTCTCGGCGGAGGTGCCATGAGCAACGCCTCCTGGCTCAAAGGCCGGGTCGTATCCGGCTTTGGCGGCTTTTATCAGGTGCTCACCGAAAGCGGCCGGACCGTCACCTGCAAGGGCCGGGGACGGCTGAAAAAGGAGTTTCAGTCCATCCTCACCGGCGACCTGGTGGAGATCAGCCGGCAGGAAGACGGCACGGGCATGATCGAATCCATCCGGCCCCGCCGCAGCGTGCTGCCGCGGCCCCATATCGCCAACGTGGACCTGGCCCTGATCGTGCTGGCCTGGAAGCTGCCCGACTATGACCTGCTGCTGCTGGACAATCTGCTGCTGGCCTATAGGCTCGCCGGAGTGGAGACCGCCCTGTGCTTCAACAAATGCGACCTGATGACGGCAGAGGAAGAGCCGCAGTTTGCTGAGATCGAGCGCGCCTACGCGGCCGCCGGCTGCCCGGCGCTGGCGGTTTCCGCCAACGACGGCCGGGGCCTTGCGGAACTGCGCTCTTTGCTGAAGGGCCGCCTATCCGTTTTGGCCGGACCCTCGGGCGTGGGCAAATCCAGCCTGCTCAACCGCCTTATCCCCGGCGAGCAGGCCGAGACCGGCGAGGTCAGCGACCGCCTGCGGCGGGGCCGTCATACCACCCGCTATACCCGGCTGCTGCAGCTTCCCGACTGCGGAGGCATGCTGGCCGATTCCCCCGGCTTTTTCGTGCTGGAAACGCCGCGTCAGGTCACGAAGGACCTGCTGCCGACTATGTATCCCGAATATGTGAAACTGGCGGAGGGCTGCCGCTTCGACGGCTGCCGCCATCATAAAGAACCGGAGTGCGCAGTACGCGCCGCGGTGGAGGAGGGCCGCCTGGATCAGGGCCGCTACCGCCGCTATCTGCGCATATTGAGCGAGATCACCGAAAGAGAGGAACAGTATAAATGAAACAGGTGGCGCCGTCGTTTTTGTCCGCCGATATCTGGCGGGCCGCCGAGCAGGTGCAGGCTTTGGAAGATGCAGGCTGCCGTTACCTGCATCTGGATATCATGGACGGCCATTTCGTGCCCAACATCAGCTTCGGCCCGGGCTGGGTGAAATGGCTGCGTCCCCACAGCTCTATGGTGTTCGATGCCCATCTCATGGTGGAGGAGCCGGATTTCCTGCTGGAAAGCTTCGCTAAGGCCGGCGCCGACTATCTTACCGTGCATGTGGAGGCTGTGCGACATCTGGACCGTACCATCGCCCACATCCGCGATCTGGGCATGAAGCCCGGCGTGGCCCTGAACCCCACCACCTCTCTTACTACTTTGGACGAGGTCCTGCCCCTGGTGGACCTGGCCCTGATCATGAGCGTCAATCCCGGCTTCGGCGGGCAAAAGTTCATCCCTTACGCCCTGCAAAAAGTGGAGCGGCTGGCCGATATCCGGCGCAGCTGCGGTCTGGATTTCCTCATAGAAGTGGACGGTGGGGTCACCGCCGACAACGCGGCCTCCGTGGCTGCCGCCGGAGCGGACTTGCTGGTGGCCGGCAGCGCGGTCTTCGGCAAGCCCGACGTGGCCGCCGCCTATGCCGCCGTGCAGCAGGCAGCCAACAGCTAAGAGCAGACAAGCCGACGGCGTGAGGCTCCCACGCCGTTTTTCTGCGGCCCTGCATGGCAAAGCCAGCAAGGCCGGCAAATTGATGTTTTCACCCCACCGTGGTAAACTAAGAGCAATATCACAAAGGCAAAGCGCCTGCGCTTTGCCCCGGAGCAGGATGCATGTCAGAGGAACGTAAGGAAAAATTCTGGCCCGCCGGTCAACTGCGGGAGCGGGGCTGGACAGATCAGCTCATGGAAGAGCTGCTGCCCAAGCCCTTTTATCGCAATTTCGGCCGCCGTCGCTGCCGCTGCTGGGCCAAGTCCGAGGTGCTCAAAGCAGAGCAGACCCGGGAATACCAGACCGGCCGCCAAAAGAGCGGCGAACGCAAAAGCCAAAGCGATCCCGGCGACGTACAGTCTGCCCTGGCTTTGGCCGTGGAGGCCCTGAACGAGGCCTGGCAACAGGAAGCTGCTGCCCTGAACGACCCGCCTCGGGCCGAAGGCCCGACGGTGAACGCTGCGGATACTGCGGGCGCGACGCAAAACGACCTTAACCCGGAGTCCGCTGCCAAATTACCGGTCATCAGCCCGGAGTGGGTGGAAAAGCTGGCTTCCCATTACCATCAGGCCGTCTGTTCCCATATGCTCACCGTGAGCTGGGCCGACCGTATCAAGGCCGGCCAGTCCGTGAGCTACGTCCAGCATTTCCTGGCCTTATCCCGGGACCGGGCCGGCGCTTCCGTCAGCAGCACCCTCAAGCATTTCGTCACCGCCGCCCCCTGGATGGGCCGCAACCTCCATACCTCCCTCATGGACAAGCTGCGGGCCAACTACCGTCCCGTGCTGGAAGAGATCGCCCGGCGCACGCTTTCCGCCTTTGCCGTGTCCCAGCCGGAGGCCGATATCGCCGGCCTGCTGGCCATGACCGAGTTCCCTTACCGGGAGCTGCTTTCCCATCCCTTGAACTATATCTATTCCGTTTTCTACGTGCCCCACGCCATCCGCACCAGTCTGGAGCTGCTGGTGGCCCTGAACCCCAAGGACGAATACCCCCTGGCCCGGGCCATGCAGCGCCGCTTCGTGCTGCATATCGGCGGCACCAACACCGGCAAGACCTACGCCGGCTTCCAGCGTCTGGCCCAGGCCAAGACCGGCGTCTATCTGGCACCTTTGCGCCTGCTGGCTCTGGAGGCACAGGAGATCATGCTGGATAAAGGCATCGACTGCAGCCTGACCACCGGCGAGGAGGAGGACAGGCGGGAAGAGGACACCCACGTGGCGGCCACCGCGGAAAAGCTGGACCTGCAGGCCCGTTACGAGGTGGCGGTCATCGACGAATGCCAGATGATCTCCGACCCGGAACGGGGCTATGCCTGGACCCGGGCCATTTTGGGCGTGCTGGCCCCGGAGGTGCACCTGTGCGCCGCGCCTGAGGCCAAGGACCTGCTGCTGCGGATCATCGCCAGCTGCGGCGAGGAATGTCAGGTGGTGGAGCATCACCGCAAGACCCCCCTGTACTGCATCAGCCGGCCCCTGGACTACGCCAGCGTCCAGCCGGGGGACGCCCTCATCACCTTCTCCAAGGTGGGGGTGCTCTCCGTGGCCGAGGACCTGCGCAGCCGGGGCAAGGAGCCGGCCATCATCTACGGCGCCCTGCCCTATTCCACCCGGCGCAAGCAGATGGAGGGCTTCCTCTCCGGCCGTATGCAGTACGTGGTGTCAACCGACGCCATCGGCATGGGGCTTAATCTGCCCATCCGCCGCATCATCTTCATGGAAACGGAAAAGTTCGACGGCTTCGAGCGGCGGGAGCTCAGGCCATACGAGATCAAGCAGATCGCGGGCCGGGCCGGACGCTACGGCATGTACGACAAAGGCTACGTAGGCGCCATCCAGGACCCGGAGCTGATCCGGGCCGGACTGGAGGCGGTGACGCCGCCCCTGCAGCAGGCGGTGGCCGGTTTTTCCGATCTGGTGCTGACCGTGGATTTCGACCTGCTGGAGGTGCTGGAGGTGTGGAACCGCATGCCCACGGTGGAGCCCTACGTCAAGCTGGACGTGAGCCGCTACATCTTCATCATCGGCAAGCTGCGGGAAAACGGCTTCCGCCTCACCAAGGAGCAGGAGCTGCGGGCGGCCAATATCCCCTTCGACGAAACGGAGGAGGAGCTGTACCGCCTGTTCCTGCATTTTCTGGACGTCTACCGTCAGGGCGAATATCCGGAGCGGCCGGGCCTGGGCGGCAGGGAGCTGCGGAATTTCACCCTGCCCGAGCTGGAGCTGCTCTACCGCAAGCTGGACCTCTATTTTTCCTTTGCCAAGGCCTTCGATATCGACATCGACCGGGAAGCCCTCTACGACGAACGGGAGACCATCGCCGATCAGATAAACCAGATCCTGCTGCACAACCTGCGCAACAATATCCGCTTCTGCCCCCAGTGCGGCGCGGCCCTGCCCCTGTACCACACGGGGCGGCTGTGCGACAAATGCTTCCGCCGCCACTATCTGGCCCGCAACGCCAGAAACAGACGCTGATAATCAGGAGAGTACCGTGTCCAGTTTACTCATATCCTTCAACGCCATAGCGCCCCTGTTCATGATCATCGCTCTGGGCTACCTGATGAAGCGTCTGGGCTTCCTCGGGGAGACGGAGGTGAAGCGCTTCAATACGGCCTGCTTCTACACCTTCATGCCCATCATGCTGTTCTACGACGTCTACACCGCTGATCTGGCAGGCTCGGTGCGGCCCTTCTTTTTCATCTACGCCATCGGCATGCTCTTCCTGCTCACCTTCCTCACCGTGCTGCTGGTGCTGCGGGTGGAAAAGGACGATTCCTGCCGCGGCGTGATGATCCAGGCCGCCTTCCGCAGCAATTTCGTGCTGCTGGGCATCCCCATCTCCACCGCCCTGGTGGGCGGCGGCGGCTCCGTGGGCGTCACCGCCCTCACCGTGGCCATCGTGGTGCCCCTGTTCAACGTCATGGCCATGGTGGTGCTGGAGATATTCCGGGGCGGCCGTGTGAAGCCGGGGACCATAGCGCTGAACATACTGAAAAACCCGCTCATCATCGGCGGCTTGAGCGGTCTCTTTTTGAAGCTGTTCGGGGTGAAGCTGCCTCAGTTTCTGCTCATCTTCGGCGGCAAGATGGAATCCGGCTGCTTCGCCATCGCCCTGTTTTTGCTGGGCGCGTCCTTCGAATTCAAATTCCTCTCCGACTATAAGAAAGACCTGACCATCACCGTTTTGCTGCGTCTGGTGGTCTTCCCGGCGGTGGCCCTGTTCGGCGCGGCAGTCTTAGGCATCCGCGGCGCGGAATTCGTCACCCTCATCGCACTGTTCGCCGCCCCCTGCGCCATCAACTCCTTCAACATGGCCATGCAGATGGGCGGCAACAAGGACCTGGCGGCCAGCGCGGTCATGACCACCTCGGCCCTGTCCTTCTTCACTCTCTTCATCTGGGTCACTCTGTTCAAGATGCTGGGCATGTTCTGAGCCCCCGCGCTTTGGTTACCGCTATGAAAAACGTCCTGAAATTCCATCTGGCAGACCTGCGGGCCCTGTTCACCCACCCCTTCGTGCTGATAATCGCCGTGGCGGCGTGCGTCATCCCGGCCCTGTACGCCTGGTTCAACATCTACTCCAACTGGGACCCCTACGGCGCCACCGGCAATATCCCCATCGCTCTGTGCAGCGAAGACGAGGGCTGGACCGACCCGGCCGGCGGATGGGTGGCGCAGGGGCAGCAGATAGTGGAGGAGCTGGCCGCCTCGGACAGCATCCGCTGGATAGTGGTGGATTCTGCGGCGGAGGCCGAGGAGGGGGTGCGGGCCGGCCGCTATTACGCCGGCCTGGTGCTGGGCCGGCATCTGTCCCGCAATATGTACGACGTGACGGCCGCCCTCTCCGATAAGGAGCCCTCCGTCATCTTCTATGAAAACGTCAAGACCAACGCCGTGGCGAGCAAGATCGCGGAAGCGGCGGCGGACGCGGTGGAGCACGATATCCAGAGCCGCTGTCTGGCCGTGCTGCTGGAGACCGGCTTTACCGAGATCGGGGAGCTGCTGGCTCAGGCCGACGCGGAAAACGCCGTGGACAGCCTGACCCTGATCCTCACTGATCTCCGGGACGGGCTGGACGAATACGCGGATACGGCCGCCGCCCTGGCTGACGGGGCCGGCCGCTTCTCGCAGCAGCTGGACGGCGCGGAGCTGCCTCAGCTGTCCG
>CAMZIS010000029.1 GCA_947307285.1 uncultured Peptococcaceae bacterium
ACCTATGCTCATATTACGCTGGAATTTTACTCCGGCACAGGATATAATTGAATAAGATTGATCATTGGAGGGGCAGGCAGTTGAGATTCGACACCAGAGACAAAAAACCCACCGTATGGAGCATCGCCGCACTTACCGCAGTCGCTGCCATAATACTGGCGGTGCTGCTGACCCGGGAGCACGTCAGTTTCACCGCAATAATCGCTGTGATCTGCCTTTATCTGACCCTGACCATCATCTTTCTCGTCATCGCCTTTTTCCGGCAGATACATTACAACCCATATTCATACAATACGATCTACTACGCCGGATTTGCCCTGTTCGCCCTGGTGGCGGTCTGTGCCTGTCCAACATCGAGCTCATACGCCACGAAGGGAAAAGAACCGTCAATTTCCTGGGCATAGTCCTATCCGTCATGCTGGTGGGCGGGGCGCTGTTCCTCTATTTCAGCGACTTTTACTTTTCCGGCTCTCAGCGGGAAGTCATGATCCATGAGCTGTTCGTCAACCTGTTCGCCACGTTTTATATCTATTTTGAATGTATGCTGATCGGCGCCATCATCGCCAACATCGTGGCCGTGCGCTACGAGCCGGAAAAGGACAAGGATTACCTGATAGTCCTGGGCTGCGGGCTGCGGCAGGACGGCACGCCCACGCCGTTGCTGGCGGGCCGCGTGGAGCGGGCGCTGAAGTTCTACCGCCGGCAGATCGAGCAAACCGGCAAAGCGCCGCTGTTCGTAACCTCCGGCGGCCAGGGGCCCAACGAGGTCGTTTCGGAAAGCGCCTCCATGAAGGCGTATCTACTGGAAAAAGGAGTGCCGGAAGAGCACATCCTGCAGGAAGACCGTTCCACCAGCACCTTTGAGAACATGAAGTTTTCCAAAGAGATCATTGAGGCGGACGGCGGCACGGGTAAAGTGGCCTTTGCCACCACCAACTACCACGTATTCCGCAGCGGTCTCATGGCGCGGCGGGTGGGCATGCGTGCCGTGGGCATGGGCGCCAAAACGAAATGGTATTTCTGGCCCAACGCCACGGTCCGCGAATTCGTGGGCATTTTGACCGAACACCGGCTGAAGCAGGGCATCATCCTGGGCAGCATGGTGTTGCTGTACGCCGTGTCCACCTGGCTGTTTTATATGTACCTGTAATAAGATCATCCGCTTGGCGGACATCGGAGGACAAAAGGGGAACATAAACGGAGGTATAGTACGTGACCTTTATAGAACTGGTACGCAGCCGGCGCAGCGTACGCACTTTTGACGGCAGCGCGCTGAAGCCGGAAGACGCCGAATCCATACTGAACTGCGCCGATACCGCGGAAAACCCCTACGCTATACCCATCGAGTGGCGGCTGCTCAGCGCGAAAAAAGACGGCCTGTCCTCGCCGGTGATCGTAGGCGCCGACACTTATATCGCCGGCAAGCTGCGGCCTGCGCCCCACGCGGAGGAAGCCTTCGGCTATGCTTTCGAGGAAATAGTCCTGTTCGCGGCCAGCTTAGGCGTAGGAAGCACCTGGATGGCCGGCACCTTGAACCGACCCGCTTTCGAGCGCGCCATGGAGCTGCGCGAGGGCGAGGTCATGCCCTGCGTCAGTCCTTTGGGCTATGCGGCGCCGAAGATGTCGCTGAGGGAGACCGTGATGCGCAAAGGCGTCAAGGCCGACAGCCGGCTGGATTTCGGCAAGCTGTTCTTCGACGGCTCCTTCGACAAGCCCCTGACGCCGGAAAGCGCAGGCATACTGGCGGTGCCGCTGGAAGCGGTGCGCTGGGCGCCCTCCGCTGTGAACAGGCAGCCCTGGCGCGTGGTCCTGGACGGCAAGGCGGCCCATTTTTACGAAAAGAAAAACCGGGGCTACGTCAGTCCTTCCGGCTGGGACCTGCAGAAGATCGATCTGGGCATCGCCCTGTGTCACTTCAGCCGCGGTATGGCGGAAAAAGGGATAAGGGCCGAGTTTGTCATCGACGATCCCGGCCTGGTAACGCCCCAGGATACGGAATACATCGCCTCTTACGTGCCGGCAGAATAAAAAGCCATATGTAAAAAACCCGACTGCAAATCGATGCAGTCGGGTTTTGATTTACAAGCATAGAACTCTGCCCGGTCAGGGCTGTTTGGAAATGATCAGGGAATAATAGCCGGCGTCGTCCGGTATCTCGTCCAGGCTGCGGCACACCAGCTCGCCTTCCATGCCGCAGTTAAGCACGGCTGCGGCCTCCCGCCCGGAGCTGCGGATCAGCTCTTTTACTTCTTTCATATGGCTGGCGGATTTCATCAGCACGTAAGTCCCCTCAACATCAAGGCTGCCGCCGATCTGATGCAGGGCAGGGACCACGCGCAGAGTTTCGTCCCATTCGGTCAGAGGCAGATTCAGACGGGCCGCCGCCGCGCAGAAGGACGGGACGCCGCTGATCAGCACCACCGGATAGCCCTCCGCCTCCAATATGTGCTGCAGATAGCTGAAGGTGCAGTAGACCGTGGGGTCGCCCAGAGTAAGATAGACCACGTTTTTGCCCTGATCCAGATACTTTTTCAGCAGCTCCGCGGCTTTGCGATGTTCCTCTTTGAGTCTGTCCCTGTCCTTTATCATAGGCATATCGACGGGGACCAGCTCTTTATCTGCCAGCTCCGGCACGGACTGTGCAGCTATCTTATAGGCCACGGAATCCCTGGCTTCCCTGCCGGGGACAGCGATGACATCGTTCTCTTTTATCAGTCTGACCGCTTTCAGCGTCATCAGCTCCGGATCGCCTGGGCCAACGCCCACGCAGTATGCTGTGCCTTTCATATGGAGTTCTCCCGTTTTTTACCAAAATAAACAGCAAATCCGAACCCATTACTTTTGACGAATGGATCCGGAAAATACCAAGTTGGTGCCGGTGGTCGGACTCGACCACGCCGCGGCGTGGCCGCCTCGCGGGTCTGGGCTGCCCCCGGCAGCCCATTCAGTACCGCTCGGGTTCGAGTCCTTATTGATCTGTACCAAACAAAAGAGAGACCCAAAGGCTCTCTCTTTTGTTTGGTGCCGGTGGTCGGACTCGAACCGACACGGGTTGCCCCACCTGATTTTGAGTCAGGCACGTCTGCCATTCCATCACACCGGCGCTAACCACTATTTTACTTTATTCCGGAAAAAATGCAAGCCTTTTTTATTCCCAGCGCACAGGCGGGCGCTCGTGTTTTTCCTCTTTTTTATCCTTACGCCAGGGCAGGCGTTCGGAAACCAGGGCGATCAGAGCGATGGGCCCGGCCACGGCTACCAGCAGATACAGTCCCAATCCACAGCATATGCCCAAAGCGGCCTGCATCAGGATACCGGCGGCGGTGGTGACGCCGGACACGTCGCCCCGGGGCGAACGCCAGATGATGCCCGCGCCGATGAAACCGATGCCGGTGAGCACGCCCACCATGAGGCGGGCCGGATCGGACACCAGATTGATGCCCTGATATTCCCCGGCCACGCTGGGAAAACCGTAGGCGGAAACGATGGCCAGCACGCAGGAGGCCAGGCATACGATGAGGAACGTACGCACGCCGGCTGGCTTGTTGGCGCGTTCGCGGTCTATCCCGAACAGCAGGCCCACCACAGACGCCAAAAGCAGGCGGAATATGATCTCGCCGTTGCTGATAGCCATAACCTTACCTCCAAAGCCGGGTTCAGCTGAGGGCTTTTTCCGCCGCGGCCAGCTTCACGCTCCAGCAAAAGACTTCCATGGCCTGCTCCAGCTCGCTGAGGGGCGGGAAAGAGGGGGCGATGCGGATATTGCTGTCGTCGGGGTCGTTGCCGTAGGGATAGGTGGCGCCGGCTCCGGTCAGCACTACGCCGGCCTCCTTGCACAGGGCTACGATGCGCTTGGCAGTGCCTTTGGGCGCAAAGAAGGAGACGAAATAGCCGCCCCGGGGCTTGCTCCAGCTGCAGCAGTTCAGGTCGGCCAGCTCCCGTTCCAGGCTGGACAGGACCGTTTCGAACTTGGGCCGCAGGATGGCGGCATGTCCCTGCATGACGCGGTCCAGGGCCTGCATGTCCGGGATATAGCGGGCGTGGCGCAGCTGGTTGACCCGATCGAAGCCGATGGTGGCCACGCCCAGGTTCTTTTTGATCCACTCAAAGTTGCGCGGGCTCATGGCCATGGCGCCCACGCCGCCGGTGGCCATGGTCACCTTGGAGGTGGAGGCGAACATGTAGACCATGTCCTCTTTACCGTTCTTTTTCAGCTCGTCGTAGATATTCAGCAAATGGTCCCTGTTTTCTTCCTCGGCGTAGAGATCATGCACGGCGTAGGCGTTGTCCCAGAAGATACGGAAATCCTCAGCCGCGGGATTCAGGGCGGCGAACCGGCGCACCACTTCGTCGGAGAAGGTGATGCCGCTGGGATTGGAGTACTTGGGGACCACCCAGACGCCCTTGACCGCCGGATCGGATGCGACCAGCTTTTCAATTGCGTCCATGTCCGGGCCGTCCGCCAGCATGGGCACAGGCACGTTTTCTATGTTGAAATAATTGGTAACGGCAAAATGCCGGTCATAGCCCGGGCTGGGGCAGAGGAACTTGACCTTATCCAGCTTATGCCAGGGGGTCATGCCATCCAGCACGCCGCGGACATAGGCGTTGCCTACGGTGAAATGCATCATGTTCAGAGAGGAGGAGCCGCCCACCAGCACCTGTGACGGATCTACGCCCAAAATCTGGCCGAACAGGCGGCGGCATTCGGGAGTGCCCACCAGGTTGCCGTAATTGCGCACGTCGGCGCCGTCTTCATCTTTGAACTTAGTGAGCGTTTCGTGGATGCTGGCGCAGAGGTCCAGCTGCTCGGTGCAGGGCTTGCCCCGGGCCATATTCAGCTGCAGTCCCCGGCTCCTGTAGTCGGCCAGGGCCTGTTCCGCCGCGGCCTTTAAGGCGAGCAGATCATCTTTATTCATTTTTTGCATATCCATGGTCGGTCCTCCCTCGATTATCTTCCATTATCTTCCATAAATAATAAATACTGCGCGCAGAGCGTCCTTCCTGCCGGGATTCAAACCAGCCCGCGCACCATTTCCGCCACCGCGCCGTCGGGGATGCCGCCGCCGCAGACGGTAAGCTCGTCCACGCCCACTATCTCCAGGGCGGACAGCCAGATCCACAGGCCTTCGGCCATGATCTCGCCCCGCTGTTCCAGCAGCGGAGACAACTCACGCCGTCTCTCTTTGGGCAGCGCCAGCAGCTGACGCAGCATGTCCTCCATTTCCGCTGCGCTCAATCTGACGCCTTCGATAGCTTCCCTGCGGTATTCCGGCAGGTCCAGCTTCCAGCCGGCTGCCGTGGTGATGGTGCCGGCCACGCCCACGCAGCCGGAGGCCGGCTTAAGCGGCCGCAGCACTTGGGCCAGGCGGGACTTGATCTCTGCCCTGTCCCAGCCGTGCTTGGCCGCACGCACGCAGCCCACGTCCGCGCTGACGCCGCGCACCTCGCCGTCGATCTCGTAGATCAGCTCGGTGGAGCTGCCGCCCACGTCCACCACGGGCCAGTCTTCCGGGAAAGCGATGGAGCAGCGGGCTCCCAGATAGGACATGGCCGCTTCCCGTTTGCCGCTGATGATCTCCAGCTCCGGCGCGGTGGGAGCAGCCAGACGGATGCTTTCACGCAGCTCGTCCGCATTAACGGCGTCCCGTACGGCAGAGGTGGCCACGATACGGCAGCGGGCTTTTGCCTCATCCACGTCCTCCATGAAGCGGGCTACCGTAGCGGCGGTACGCTCGATAGCGTCGCGGGAGAGCCGTCCGTCCGCGTCGCCACCGCCCAAACGGGTAGTGGCGATGTAGTTGCGCCGGTCGCACAGCAGTCCGTTTTCCGCCCGGCAGATCAGCATCTGCACCGTATTGGAACCGATATCGATAGCGGCAAACATAGAGCACCACCTCAGGATCATAGAATGAGTATTAAAATTATACATTCAGTTGCAACCTATTGCAAGGGTCCGCGCAAAAAAGGACCGCTGCCCTAAGGCAGCGGTCCTTTTCTAAAATATCACTCTTCCGCGTCCTCGGAAGCGGAAGTATCATCAGCGGTCTGGGCCGGAGCATCGCCCCTGACCACGGAAACGATGGTCTCGCCCTGCTTGACCATGCCCAGGTTCTCCCGGGCCACCCGCTCCAGATAGGCGGGATTGTCCAGCAGGTCTATGGTAGCCATCTTGTCGTCGTACACGGCCTGAGCTTCGGCCAGGCGCACCTGACATTCGGCTACCTGGTTGTTCATATCTATCAGGCGGTCTATGCGGCCAGCCATCTGCACGGCGCCCAGTACGACGGCGCCGATGATCACCAGGGTGAGCCAGCGGAAACTGCGCTTTTTGCGACGGGTGGTTTTAGTCATCTTTCAGATCCCCGTTATCGTAAATATTGAGAACGTCGCCGGGAATGATGATCACGGTCTCGTAACCCTTGCCCCGGGCGCGGCTGTAGGTAGTGGCCACAGAGCTTTCGGAGATGCCCAGCCGTTTGGCGATGGCAGCGGCGGAAGCGCCCATTTCCTTCATGGTGACCACTTGCTTTTCCCGGAAACTAAGGTTCTGCGCGTTGCGGATCTCGATCTTCATTGTGCTACCGGACGATGGTTTGCTTCAATCAGAAACTATCCACATTATATCAACAAATTGTGGATAAATCAAGTACAAAATTGCTATAAAATTATATTTTTTCCTGCCCGTTTCCCGTCGTTTGTCCATCCTGGGATGGCGCTTTTTTGCGGCGTTCAAGGCTGCGGCGGATAAGCATTTTTGCCTGTTTGATCTTACGCTGTGTTCCTGCCTCCCCCCGGGCGACCAGACGCAGCAGCGGATCGGGACGGGGCTGCTTTTTCTTGACGCCGGCAGCATCAGCTGTCTTTTCCGCCTGTCTTTGGCGGAGCGGCTTTATGCGGGGCAGACGCAAAGGCGGCAGCAGGCGGAACAAAAAGAAGCCGCCGGCCAGCCACAGAAAATCCCGGGGCCGCAGGCCGCCGTCGGTAAAAGTGAACCAGAAGACGATGAGCAGTGCGGCGGTGCTGAGGGAAAACAGCAGGTCCGGCAACAGCCAGTCCCGGGGACGCCGGGTGCGGGGCCGGTAGAGACCGGAGTACAGACGCCAGCACAAACCAAGCAGAGCGCCGCCGCCAAGGCCGGCCAGAAAAACGCGGACCTGGGCCAGCAGCCAGTCCGTGCCCGCGACAAAGCTCATTTCAACAGGCGGGACAGAGCTTTTTTGCTTTTATGCCGCACGCTGCGCTCTTCCCGGCTTTTGACGAAGGCCACGCTGTCGATGCGGCCGCTGACCTCCACCCTGCCCTGGTCCAGATCCAAAGAGCCTATCTGCAGCCCTTCGCCGCTGATCTCGACGCCGCCCAGTTCGCTGTCCAGCGCGATCAGCTGCTCATCAAAGCTGTCCACAGCCTTCACCCCGGTCAGGGCCAGCTGGCTCCGGTCCTCCAATAACAGTCTTTGCCTGCTTTCAGCCATAAGGGTCCCTCCTCGCACTCTATCCTATGCTGCGACCTGCCGTTTAGACATAAAAAAAGCGCCGCCCCAAAGGGCGGCGTTACGATATGCGGTTCAGTCTTCCAGCCGGTTTTCGCCGATGATGCGGTACATGGTGGGGCAGAGCTCCACTCGCATGCTTTCGGCCACCAGCAGCACCTCGGCTTCGGTGACCTTGCCAGCATAGGTGATGGCCAGTTTATCGCCGGGCTTCACGTCGCTGCCGGCCTTGGCCGGGCGGCCGTTGACCGTGATGCGGCCGGCGTCGCACACTTCCTTGGCCACGGTGCGGCGTTTGATCAGCCGCGACACCTTGAGCCACTTATCCAGGCGCATTGTTCTTCTCCTTTTCTTTGGCCTGCCGCCACAGCTCCTCCAGCCGGGAAGTATCGCAGCTCTCCCAGGTCAGGCCCTGACGGTCCAGGCTCTCTTCGATATAGTTGAACCTCGATATGAATTTGCGATTAGTATGGCGCAGGGCCTGCTCGGCGTCGATATCGTAAAACCGGGCCAGGTTGACGGCGGCGAAGATCATGTCGCCCAGCTCGTCCAGGGCCTCTTCCTTATCGGTCGCGGCGCGCAGCTCCGCCGTTTCCTCGGCCAGCTTGCGCCAGGACCCTTCCCGGTCCGCCCAGTCGAAGCCCACGCGGTGGGCCTTGTCCTGCACCTTTTGGGCCATCATCAGAGCAGGCAGGTTGTCGTTGACGTCCATCAGGCCCCGCTTTTCGGCCCGGGAGTCTTTGCGCTCGCGAGCCTTGATGGCCTCCCACATGGACAGCACCTGATCCGGATCGTCGGCCGAAGCCTCGCCGAAGATGTGGGGATGACGCCGCACCATTTTATCGCAGATGGAGTCCAGCACGTCGTCGATGGTAAAGCTGCCCCGTTCCGCTGCCAGCTGAGCGTGGAAAACTACCTGCAGCAGGGCGTCGCCCAGCTCGTCGCAGAGCGACTCGTCGCTGCCGCGATCGATGGCGTCCAGCACCTCGTAGACCTCTTCCAGAAAGTACCGTTTAAGCGACTCATGATCCTGGGCCTTATCCCAGGGGCAGCCCTCCGGCGAACGCAGGGTGGCCATGATCCCCACCAGACGCTGCCATTTGGCCGGATCGCACCGGCCAGGCGCTTTGAGCTTATTTTCCGTCATTGTACGAACAGACCTACCAGTTCGTTGTTTTCGGTGAAAGTGATGGTATAGATCACTTTTTTGTTCTCATAGGCGCAGCGCAAAGCCAGGATGCCCAGCTCCATGCCGCTGTTTTTGTCCTGGCTGCCGGCCACGGCGTGAGTCTTGAAGCCTTCGAATTTGCCAAATTCATCCAGCACCGGGTCCAGCTGTTCCGCCAGCTCAGCGGCGGTGACGTCGCCCAGCAGCTCCTGGTCGAACATGGCAAGGACCGCCTCGTAATCCCGGGCGTTGCACAGCTCCACCACCTGACAGCCCTTTTCGTACATGGCCTCCTCGTCGAAACCCGGCGCCAGCTGGTGACAGGCGGTCAGCATGAACAGGCAAAGCAGCAGCGTCAGTACCAGCACGCCGCGGCGCAGATTCTTTTTCATCGCTATTTTTCCTTTCCTTTTCACCGGTCAGACGAACCGGGAGATAAATCTTCTTTTCCAAACTTTTATTCTACGCTTCTCCGGCCGTACCTGCCCCATAAAAAAATTAGCCTATCTCTGGACAAAAGGTATGTATTTAGTTATAATAGAAAAGTTAAAAACTGCTTTTTTCGTATAGGTTCATCGTATAACGAATAAGCTTATTCTACCTTCAGGAGGTTTTACTATGCATAAGCAACTGTTTATTCCGGGCCCCGTGGACTGCCGTCCTGACGTGCTGGAAAAACTGGCCACTCCCATGATCGGCCACCGCAGCGCCGACTGCTCCGCTTTGCAGGAAAGCATCAGCGGCAAAGTCCAGAAACTGTTCCAGACCGAGAACACCATCGTGCTGTCTACCACTTCCGGCTCCGGTCTGATGGAGTCCGCCATTCGTTGCTGTTCCGCTAAAAAAGCCGCCGTTTTCTCCGTGGGCGCCTTTGGCGACCGCTGGTACAAGATGGCTGTGGGCAACGGCAAGCCCGCCGATAAGTTCCGGGTGGAATTCGGCGACTACACCCGCCCCGAAGAAGTTGAAAAAGCTCTGGCTACCGGCGAATACGACCTGATCACCGTCACTCATAACGAGACCAGCACCGGCGTGATGAATCCTGTGGGCGAGATCGCTGAAGTGGTGCGCAAATATCCGG
>CAMZIS010000030.1 GCA_947307285.1 uncultured Peptococcaceae bacterium
CAACTCCGTCTACGGCTAAAAGCCGGTCAGTTCCCGGCCCTGCTCTTGTATAGTTACTATATATGTGATACATTATGTATCGGAAATACTAATTCTGGTGGTTTTTGGCGGCTGACCTTGGTGGAGCTGCCGCCTGAAACAGATAATATAAATATGAAAACAAGACATCTTCCCGCCGTCTTTTTAATATTCCTATTGATATCTACCGCTCTGCTCGCCTGTGCTCCGGCCGCCCGGGCCTTCGACGACGTGCCCCCGGGGAGCTGGTATTACGACGCGGTGCGCTATGTCGAGAGCGGCGGCGTCATGAACGGCGTGGGCAAAAACAGCTTCGCGCCCGGCGGCTACGTGGACAGGGCCATGTTCGTGACCATGCTCTACCGCCTGGACGGAGGGCCGGAGACGGCGGCTCCCTGCCCCTTCTCCGACGTGGCCCCCGGCGCGTGGTATGAAAAAAGCGTGACCTGGGCCGCCGCGAGCGGTATCGTCAGCGGCTACAGCGACGTCAGCTTCCGCCCGGCGGAGCGGATGAGCCGCGAGCAGATGGCCGCGGTCTGTTACCGCTATGCGCAGTATAAGGGCTATGACGTAGGCAGCGGCGCGGACTGCTCCGTCTATAATGACGCGGGCAGCATCCACGACTGGGCCAAAGAGGCCCTCGGCTGGAGCGTGGACAGAGGCCTGATCAACGGCGTCAGCGGCGGCGTCCTGGACCCCCGGGGGCCCTCCACCCGGGCTCAGGCCGCGGCGGTGCTGATGCGCTTCGACGAAAACGTGGTCCTGCCCGAGGCCCTGACCGTAACTCTCACGGTCCTCACCTAGCACGACGTGGGTTCGCCCGCGTCCGACATGGTCATCACCACCAAGCAGCTGGAAAAGCACTTTTCCGCCCTGAAGCGGGCCGGCTACCACGCCGTCCTCCCCTCCGAGCTGCGGGATTTCGTTTACCGCGGGACGCCTCTGCCGGAAAAACCGCTGCTCATCACCTTTGACGACGGCTATCTTTCCTGCGCGAAGCTGGCTTTGCCGCTGCTGAAGAAGTACGATCTGAAAGCCGCCGTCTTTATCATCGGCGTTTCCTTCGGGGCCGACACCTATAAGGACACGGGCATCGCCATCTCCCCTCATTTCGGCGCCAGGGAGGCGGCGCAGATGCTGGCAAGCTCCCGGGTGGAGTTTGGCTCCCACACCTTCGACCTGCACCAGTGGGCCCCCTATGAGGAGGGGCCTGAGGTGCGGGAAAACCTGAAAAAGCTGCCCGGCGACACTGAGGAGAAATACATGGCCGTGGTGCGGGAGGACTGCCGGCGCTTTGCTGAGTTCTACGATGAGGCCATCGGCGGCAGCACCGCCTTTTTCGCCTACCCCAGCGGCGCGATGACCGAGGAGGCGGCGGCCATCCTCAGGGAGGAGGGCTACAGCGTGACCTTCGGCTCGGAGCGGGGGGTGAACACCGTGGTGCAGGGGCTGCCCCGCAGCCTGACCGGACTGAAACGCTTCACCGTCCCCGGCGACATGACGGCCTCCCAGCTGCTGAAGCTGATCGAACAATCGGCGGAGCTATAGGGCTTTCCGAAAAAGCCCCTGCTGATCTCAACTTTACCGCATATGCCAAAGAGGTGCGGTCCCTGCGGACCGCGCCTCTTTTTATGCCAAGGGAAAAAGAACACCGCAGCGGTGGCATTCCGGATTCGAACCGGACCCTTCCGTGTTATGAGCACGACGTCCCCAGGACTCTATGGCCGCAGCAGCGTTCTTGTTTATATTACCAAAAGCACCGCATTTTACAAGCTTCCCCCTGTTTCACGCTATGGGCCGAACCAGTTCCGAACTGGGCTTTTATCACGAGTTAATAACAAAAATAAAAAAATTATCGAAAAACGATAATTTCCCCTTGACAACTGAAAATAGCTGAGTATAATGGAATTATCGTTAATCGATAATTTATTTACGACTTTCGTTGCGCGCGAAACGAAAGCCCGCCAGGATCAAAACCAACAATCAAACAAACCATCACATAAGGGGGAAACCTGAAATGAAAGAAGAAGCCATCCGCAAGATCAACAAGATGGGCCATGCCGGACAGGTCATAGCCAACATCTGCAAAGTATTCGTCATCATCGCCGCCGCCTTCGTTCTGCTGGGAGCCTGCTTCCTCCTGGCCATGCCCGAAGGCGCTATCACCGCCAGCCCCGCCGGCACCGTGGACCTGACCGTGGACGTGGGCGCTCTGGGTCAGCACATCAGCGACAAGCAGCGGGAAGACCTGCTCAACGACGCCACCGGCTTCGGCCAGTTCGTGGACGGCGATCCCTTCACCTCGGTGGAGGTGGAAGGCGACGTGATCCGCTTCTCCGGCGCGGCCGAGGCAGGCACCGTGGACCTGCACAAAGTGGGCGTGTCCCTCCTGGTACTGCTGCTGTTCCTGATCGCGGTGACCGTTACCCTGTTCTTCGTCGCTTCCCTGTGCAAAGCCCTGCGTTACTGCGAGACGCCCTTTTCCGAGGACATCGTCCAGCGCATCCGCCGGGTGGCCTGGTCCCTCATCCCCTGGGCCCTGCTGGGCGGCGGCAATTTCCAAAGCCCCTTCGAAATGCTGACCGACGGCAGCATCGACGTTTTCGTGGGCATCAATCTGGAGACCGTGCTGCTCATCCTCATCATCTTCGCCCTGTCCTTCATCTTCCGCTACGGCGCCATGCTGCAGCAGGAATCCGACGAAACGCTGTAAAGGAGGGCCGATATGGGAAAGATAGTTCTGCGCCTGGACCGGGTCATGGCCGACCGCAAGATCAGCCTGAAGGACCTGTCGGAAATGGTGGGCGTGTCCAACATCAACCTGTCGAAAATGAAGACCGGCAAGATCAGCGCCATCCGCTTCTCCACCCTGGAGGCCATCTGCGAGGCCCTGGACTGCCAGCCGGGAGATATCCTGGAGTATCAACGTGACGCCGCGCCGGACGCGCCTCCGGCCCTGCCGGAAGGAAACTGAACACAAAAAAGAGCAGGCCCCGGGCCTGCTCTTTTAATATACGATCAATGAGTGGAAAGGTCCAGCCGGCCCAAAAAGGCCGTGAGTCTGGCCCGGCAGCCCGCCTCGTCGGCCAGGAAGCTCTGGCCGTGGTCCGCGTCGTCCACGATGACCAGCTCCTTATCCGCCGAGGCGCAGGCGGCAAAGGCGCGTCGGGAATTGTCCGCCGGCACCAGCGCGTCCATGGCGCCGTGGAAAAACAGCGCCGGCAGCCTCATGCGGGCGACGGAGCGCTCCGTGCTGTGATCCCGAAAGCCGAAGCCGAGACGTTTGCGGCACAGGGGCTCGGTCAGGGCCATGATGGGGCGGGCGGGCAGACGGTACATCTGCCGCAGCACGTGAGCGAATTCGCCGCCGCAGTCGGTAAAGCCGCAGTCCGCCACCACGCCGCGGACGTTAGAGGGCAGCTCCGGATCCCCGGCCGCCATCAGCACCGAGGTGGCGCCCATGGAGATGCCGCCCAGCACCACGGGGCGGCCCGGATATTCCCTGTCCAGCCAGCGGCACCAGTCCACCACGTCCCGGCCCTCGTTCACCCCGAAGCAGATATAGCGGCCCTCGCTCCTGCCGTGGGCCCGGTGGTCGATCAGCAGCAGGTCGAAGCCCAGCTCCATGTAGAAGGGACAGCCGCAGCTGAAATCGAAGGCGCCGTAGCTGCGGAAGCCGTGGGCCAGCAGCAGCACGGGACGGCCCTCCTCCCCCGCCAGCGTCCGGTCGCAGGGGTAGAGGCGAGCCCGGAGCTTCAGCCCGTCGAAGCTGGTGATCTCCACTTCCCGGCTCTCCCGCGCCAGCAGCCAGTCCCGGCCCGCCAGCACTTTTGCCTCGCCCTCGGGATGGGGAGAACGGCGGATGCGGTCGATGTTGATCTTTTCCGTTTTGCTCACGTCCCGGTCCCAGGTAAAGCCGGAGCGGAAGGCGATCTCGGCGAATATGCGCAGGCTCAGGGCCAGCAGCAGCAAAACTATGATGACGACAGCCCAGGCGGGCATGACAAGACCTCCCTTTTTGCGTAAAGACAAAGGCTCAGTATTCCCGAAGCACCAGCTCGGTGGCGCCCGGGCCCCGCTCCTCCACCCGCAGGACCTTGGGGTGGGCGGCGTATTCCTGCCGCGCCAGGGTCCGCAGGCTGTCCCCGCCGTGCCAGCCGTGGATCAGCCGCAGCCGGTACACGCTGCCGTCGGCCCGGCGCAGGGCCGCGTCCACGGCGATGCGGGCCTGATAGAGATTTTTGCCGTGCAGGTCGATCTCCGCCACGCCCGGCGCGCACTCTTTTCTTTCCATGCCTGTATCATAGCAAAAAAAGAGCAGGCTGACAATATTGTAACTTGGGGCGAAGCAGGGTAAAATAAAGACAGCAAGCGTAAAGGCGGTAGAAAGATGAGCAGAGAACGGCCGGCAGTCATCGGCGTGGGACGCAGCGATTTTCGGGCCCTGTGGCAGGACAAAAACCACGGGCTGGACGAGCGCGCCCTGGCCCGGGACGTGTTCGAGCAGGCCTTGACCGACAGCGGCCTCCGGCGGCAGGATATCGACGGTCTGCTGGTGAGCCGGGTGGCCGAGGGCGAAGCCTTAGGGCGGGAGCTGGGCCTCTCTCCCCGCTGGTTCGCTGAGATCGACGGCAAGGGCCGCAACTGCGGCCCGGCCCTGCTGCAGGCGGCGGAGGCCATCCGCGAAGGCAAAGCGGAGAGCGTGGCCCTGGTCTACGCCAACGACGGCCGCAGCCGCCGTCAGACCTACGGCGGCCAGCGGGACTACGCCAGCCAGTACGCCGACGTGTACGGCTTCACCTCCCCCGGGGCCTGGCTGGCCGCGGCCTGGCGCCGCTACTGCCACCTCTACGGCGCGGACGAGCGGGTATTGGCCCGTCTGGCCGTGGCGGCGCGGGAAGCGGCTGCACTCGACCCCTGCTCCCTGCCCCTGCCCGAGCTGGATGAATCCGCCTATTTCGCCGCGCCCTTCATCGCCGAGCCCCTGCGGCGGCCCGATTACTGCCCGGTGAACGACGGCGGGGTCTGCCTGATCCTGAGCGCGCGGGAGCCTGGCCGTCCCGCCGCCCGTATCGAAGGCGGGGCCTGGCTGGAGCAGCCCGCCGGGCTTTACATGGGGGAGGACTTTTTCTTTTCCCCCGCGCGGCAGGTGGCGGCGGAGCTGGAAAGCCGGGGCCTTGCTTTAAGCGAAGACCGGCCCGACCTGCTTTTGGTCTACGACAATTTCACGCCCAACATCGTCTTCGCCCTGGAGGGCTTCGGCCTGAGCGCCCGGGGCGAGGGCTGGCGGGACCTGCTCTCCGGCTCCCTGCCGCCGCTGAATCCGGGGGGCGGCATGCTTTCCGGCAGCTATATGCAGGGCTGGAACCTGCTCTTTGAGGCGGCTGTGCAGTTAAGAGGCGAGGCTGGGGAACGGCAGGTCAGCCCCTGCCGCCGCGCCGCCTATCTCTGCACCGCGGCCAGGGTCTGCGCCCTGGTCCTCAGCAACGGAGAGGAGGAGAGCCATGAGCGATAAGCCCCGCCCCATCGTCGACGAGCTGAACGCCCCCTTCTGGCAGGCCTGCGCGCCTGATGCGGGCGAGCCCCGGCTGCTGCTGCAGCGCTGTCGTGATTGCGGCGGGCTGCGCTGCCCGCCGGAAAAGCTCTGCCCCGCCTGCGGCTGCGGCGATTTCACCTGGCAGGCGGCCTCGGGAAGGGCCACGCTCTGGTCCTGGACCCGCATCCACAAGGCCTACCTGCCCGGCTTTGACCCGCCCTACACCGCCTGTCTGGTGAAGCTTGACGAAGGACCGGTCATAGTCAGCGCCCTTACGGACGAAGCCGACCTGACCTTGGACCTGCCCCTGCGCCTGGTCTTCCGGGAGGGCCTGCCCCTGTTCGAGCCGGACGTCGGATAAAAGGTCTTTTTCGCGCCGGGTATAAAAACCGCGCTTTCGGGCAAGATAAAGGCAACAGCCAAGGCTTTAGCCTATGCGACAGGCCTTTATATGCGGAAGGTGAGACCATGGTGACGCGCGGAGACATCTATTTCGCGGAGCTGAACCCGGTGCAGGGCTCGGAGCAGGGCGGCATCCGCCCGGTGCTGGTCGTCCAGAACGACGTGGGCAACGCCTACAGCCCCACCACCATCGTGCTGGCCATTACATCACAGCTGAACAAGGCGCGGCTCCCCACCCACGTGGCAGTCGCCGCGGCGGAATCGGGCCTGTCCCGCGATTCCGTGATTCTGGCCGAGCAGGTGCGCACCATCGACAAGTCCCGGCTGCGGCAAAAGGTGGCGCGGCTGGAGCCCCGCACCATGCGGCGGATCGAAAACGCCCTGGCCGTGTCCATCGGACTGAACGGCTGACGGCACGGCCTGAAACAGACGGATGCTTTCCTTTCGGGGAAAGCATCTTTTTGTCGGCAAATCAAAAAAGTGGGATTTTAAAGCAAAAATGGCGAAATTTTCAGTATATTTTGCTTTTCCGGCGGTCATGAACCGTTGTAATGCGGGTCATTATAGGTTATAATTATATAAAAAACGTATGGTTATTCAATCGGCTTATCTCAAGCGGTCAGCCGCAGCCGGCCGCAGAAAGGAGCTTTGCATGGACGAAAAAACCTCTTCCTCCCTGCCCGCCGCCGAGCCTGCCCAAAGCTCTCTGGGCAAGGTCTCCCTGCGCATCCGCGAGGCCAACTGCGCGGACTGCTACCGCTGCGTGCGCTATTGCCCGGTCAAGGCCATCCGCGTGGACAATTCCCACCCCTACATAATGCGCAAGCTGTGCATCAGCTGCGGTTCCTGCCTGGACGTGTGCCTGCAGAAGGCCGTGCGTTCCACCTCTGACCTGGACTACGTGCGCCAGCTGCTGCAAAGCGGCCGGCCCGTTGCCGTCTCTCTTTCCCCGGTGTGCCTCATCTCCCGGGAAGGCGGCGCGGCCAAACTCATCTGCGACCTGCGCAAGATCGGCTTCACCTACGTGTCCGAGCTGGCCGAAGGGGCCCAGCTGGCCGCCTCCCAGGCCCTGACTCTGGCCCGGGAGGGCAAGGGCAACATCTATGCCAACTGCCCCGCCGTAGTCAACTACATCCGCAAATACCGGCCCGACGCCCTGCCCAACCTGCTGCCCGTGGTCTCGCCCTTCGTGGCCCACGGCCGCATGCTGAAGCAGCGTTTCGGCCCGGAGACCGCCGTGGTCTGCGTCAGTTCCTGCATCAGCGCCAAATTCGAGCTGAACCAGGACTATGCCAAGGGCGCGCTGGACGCGGTCATCACCACCACCGAGCTGTGGAAGCTCCTGGACGAGCTGGCGCCGGAGCCCGGCGCGGAGCAGGAAGCTCCCCGCATCGACTTCACCGGCCTCACCGACCGGGGGCTGGATATGGCCCGCCAGTACTGCCTGCTGGGCGTGGACATGCGCCAGTGCAGCGGCCAGGAGGACGTGTCCCTGCCCGGCAAATTCACCCACGTGCGGGGCCTGCAGCAGATCAACGACATGCTGGACCTGCTCCAGGAAAAGCAGGATTACGCCCTGGTGGACATGGTGTTCTGCGAAAGCGACTGCCTGCTGGGCCCCATGCGCAACATGGAGGCCAATTCCCAGCGCATCAAGCGCTCCATCATGGGCTATTCCGCCCACGCCGGCCAGCCCGGTGAGATCGGCCTGGCCCCGGTGGACCTGAGCACCGACTATTCCCAGGATCAGAAGCCGGAACTGCGGCCGGTGCAGCAGGAGGACATCCTCCGCGTGTACCGGGAAATGGATATGCTGGACCCGGCCTCCCGCCTCAACTGCGGCAGCTGCGGCTATCCCACCTGCCGCGACCGGGCCGTGGCCCAGATCCGCGGCATGGCGGAACGGCAGATGTGCCGGCCCTGGCTGCGCAAGCAGGTGGCGGCCGCCCATTCCGAAATGGAGCTGCTGCAGGAGCACTCGCCTCTGGGCATCGTCATGCTGGACGACGAGCTAAACATCATCAGCATGAACCCGGCCTTCCGCAAGATGTTCATGTGCGGCGACGCCGTGCTGGGCCGCCGCATCTCCTACCTGTTCAACGCCGCCAGCTTCGAAAAGCTGCTCATGTCGGAGGACACCTCCTGCGAGGCCATCCGCACCAATTACGGCGTGCGCTACAAGGAGATCGCCTTCGCCATCCCGGAACAGCGGCGCTACGTGGGTCTGTACGTGGACCTGACCAGTACCGGCGCGGAAGCGGACCTGGTGCAGTACGAGGTCATCGACCAGGCCCAGCAGCTGCTGAAGGAGCACATCACCGCCTCGCAGGAAATGGCCTATTACCTGGGCCGCAGCACCGCCCGGTCCGAAGCCTTCGTGCAGAAGCTGAGCGAGCTGTTCGGCATGGATCGGGAGGAGGAATGACCTATCCTTTACTTCGAGGACTTTCGCATCCAGGAGCTGAAAAGCGGCAGCCTGACCAGCGGCGACTGCTGTCTGTGCCACCGGCAGAACTATGAGACCTTCGCCGTGCTCTGCCAGGGCGAGGGCAGCGGCGCCGCGGCCAACGTGGCTGCCGTCACCGGGGCCAACCGCCTGCTGGAGCTGTTCAAGCTGGACGTGGGCTTCCGCAGCGGCGTGTCTCGAGCCGCCCGCTCCTGGGCCGACGAGGAGAACACCCGGGTGCCCCGCTGCGCCTTTTCCGTGGCCCAGATCCTCAGCAACGGCTTTTTCACCGTCTTTACCTTTGACGCGCCCTCGCCCCTGCTGATCACGGAAAACGACGTCATCGCCCTCTCCGGCCGGGGCCTGGGCAAAAAAGACCCCGAACACGGCAGCTTCCGCCTGTTTGAATACATCGGCAAGCTGGAGGAGGGCCAGACCCTGCTCCTGCCCTCCGACGACCTGATCCGGGGCGGCTTCGGCGAAGCCTCGGTCAAGGGTTATTCTGCCGCCGGCGAGGTGCTGGCCCAGTATCTGGGCCGTCTGCTGGATCGGGATCCCAAGCCCACGCCCCCGCAGATGCTGGAGCTGCTGGTCCGGGACCAGGCCCTGAAGAACCGGGGCGGCCCGCCGCGGGACCTGACCGCTTTAGGGCTCACCTGCCGTCCGGCCCGCCTGCTTACCCTGGCCACCGGCCCGCCGCGGGACATCTCCCGGGACGGCGAATTCACCCGGCGCCTGATGAACAGCGAAGGACTGAAGGCCGTGTGCGGCTCCACCACCTCGGAGCTGATCGCCCGGGAGCTGGACCTGCCGCTTACCTGCCTCAATCCCGACAACTACGTGGACCCGCCGGAATACGCCATCCCCGGCATCGACCTGATCACCGAAGGGGCGGTGGCCCTGAACCGGGTGATGAACATCCTGAACGACGACCTGAGCGATATCAGGGAACCCAACGTGGTGGAACGGCTGGCCCAGACCCTTCTTTCCAGCGACAAGATCGAGCTCATCCAGGGCCGCGCCGTCAACACCGCCCACGAAGCCTCCCTGTTCAAGCAGATGGGCATCCGCACCCGCCACGACGTGGTGGAGCAGATCTGCGCCAATCTGGAACAGCGGGGCAAGATCATCGAACGCATCTATTTCTGATATACCGTTACCTCTGCGACAGCGATATATCGCCACAGACCGGCGGGCCCTCCCGCCGGTCTGCTGCGTCTGCCCTTCCCTGCTCGTTCGCACCGCGGGGGGAGCGCCGGCATATGCTGGATCATGACCGCTTTT
>CAMZIS010000031.1 GCA_947307285.1 uncultured Peptococcaceae bacterium
GTCTTTCCCGGCTCAGGGGCAACAGGTTTTCCTCGGAAAGCTTCACTTCTTCATAGTCTCCGCCCAGCAGGCGCAAGACCTCCCGCGCTAATTCATCCGTTCGGGACTCCTGCCGGACGCAGCAATTAACATACAGTATCATAGCATTCCTCTTTTCTGATGTGGGCAATAGATTTACCGGCGTTCTTTTACGGGATGGCGGATAACGGTCTTCAGCTTTTCCGGCGCGGTCTTTCTGGCGTCGCTCAAATAAATCTCATGATGGAGTCGCCGGTCCGTGATATCCGGCTCATAGCCCTGCTCCCGCAAATAATCATGCATCAACGCCACGGTAGCCGGTTCGTCGTCATAAGGACCGATATGCATACACTGGACGCACAGCCCTTCGTCGTAGCGGAAAAACTCTACCGCGGAAAAGTCCTCTTTTTTCTTTTTGGCGGCTTCGCTTTTCGCCCATTCGACGTCTGCTTCAGTGACGAAATCCGGCAGGCGGATCAAGGATATCCAGTGAAAATCCTCCTTACGGGCGTAGTCCACACCCATGATCCCCGGCTGCCACCACAGTCCTTCCAGCGGCGGGACCACGTAGTCAAAATAACCATCTATGCTGTGGTCGCTCTTTTTGCTCATTTTTATGGTATAAGCCACGCCGTACAGCTGGCCGATGGCATATTTATAAGCGCCCGCCTCTTCATTGGGGTCGCCTTTGCCCCGCACCGCCAGATAATTCATGGGCGGCACCAGCACCAGGCCGGGCTTGTTTTTGGGCAGATAGAACTCCCTGTATTCTTTCTTGAAATCGAAAGCCATAGCTTACCTCCAATACGACGTCATTTGACAACTTTCCGGGGCAGCTCACAGCGGATGATCGCTACGCAAGGCGCAAAAAGGCGATCGAAGCTATTGTCTAAATTATAGCATACAGAAAGAATTGAAGATAGGTGCTGCGGCAGTCTTTACTAATCAATTTAAACCAGCCATACATTTTTAGCTTTATATACATAATGACCGACAAATATTTCCTTTTTTAATTATCTATGATATACTAAAATATGTATTGTCTTAAGCAGGATGAGCAGCCGTCGTTCAGTGCGCCGCGCATCGCTGTTGACCGAAAACGGCAACAAACGAACAGCTTTAGTGTCATATGGCGTTCTCAAAAATCAACACGAGCGAAATCACGATTCATAAACTCACCGGGCCCGACATCGATCGCATTGCCGCCCGCATAGAGGAGTTTCTCTTTTCCGTAAAGACGGAACGGGCCAACGTCCTCCGTATCCGTCTGACTATGGAAGAGGCTCTGCTGCGCTGGCAGGAAAAATTCGGCGAAGATGTCTCTGTCCGACTGGTACTGGGCATACGGCTGTTCCGGCCTACGATCACCCTGGGACTGGCCGGTGAGAGCTACGACCCTCTGATCAACTCGGAAAACGAGCTGGGCTCATGGGCCAATTCGCTTCTGAATGGAGTCGGTCTATCTCCCAGCTACCGCTATCTACACGGCTATAATATCGTACAGCTGAAGCTGAAGCGCCCGCGGATCAATCCTGCCCTGACTCTGCTGATCTCAGCGGCTTTAGGCATCCTCATCGGGGTGCTGGGGAACAACCTCTTCCCGGATGCGTTACGTGAAGAGCTGCTGCGTTGCGTACTTGCCCCTGTGCATGACGTCTTTTTCCGCATACTTAACGCTGCGGCGGGACCGGTCATCTTCCTGACGGTCCTGGCGGCTATCTGCGGCGTGGGCAGCGTATCCGCCATGAACCGAAGCGGCCGGCGGCTTATCGTCCGTTTCATCTCCATCTGTCTTATCATGGCTCTGGTCAGCGAGTTCGTCGCTGGACCTCTCTTCCATCCCCGCTTCCTTTCTTCGTCTTCTTCTCTGGACGGCGAACAGGTAAATACCTTTTTGGATTCTGTTTTTCAGATCATCCCCAGCGACATACTGTCGCCCTTCATAAACGGAGACTCGCCGCAGATCCTTCTTATGGCTCTGATTATCGGCAACGCTGTGCTGGTGGCCGGTTCTCAGTCCGGCGGACTGATTTCCATAATCGATCAGGCGAACACCGTAGGTATGCTGGTAGCGGAATGGGTGAGCCGACTGACGCCCATATTTGTTACCCTGCTGGTCATTTTAGGCATATGGAACGATTCTGTTTCCGTTTTTCTGGGTATATGGAAACCGTTCTGTGTATTTCTGATCTTGGTTTCGATCATGCTGGCCTACTATTTGATCCGTGTCAGCAAAACAAAAGGCGTCGGCATCCGCACTCTTGTCAATAAAATGAAGTCCTCCTTCTGGATCGCTTTCAAGAATTCGTCCGTCACCGCTGCCTACGGCGAGAACCAGCTTTGCTGCGAGCGGCATCTCGGTATCGACCATAAGCTTACAGATTTCGGCCTGCCATTGGGCTTCGTGATCTATATGCCTACCGGCGTCACAGCCACTATGGTCTTCATTTTGTATGCGGCGCAGAGCTACGGCGTCAACACCTATCTTGGTTGGTACGTGGCCGCATTGTTTCTGACTGTCATCATGGTGGTTGCCACGCCGCCGGTAGCCGGCATGAGCATCCTTACCTACGCCGCCTGCTTCCCCCGGCTGGGCATACCGACAGAAGCGCTGATCGTGGCTATGATCGCGGATATCCTTTTCAATTTCGTCGTTTCCGGCGTAGACCAGTCTCTGCTCCAGCTGGAGCTGGTCCTGGAGGCCGACCGGTTACAGATGCTGGACCGAGATAAACTACGCAAGTCATGAACAATGACAATCATTTTCTAGATATTGCAGGAGGAAACAATGATGACCATCACTCAGACCAAAACGGATTCCAGTCTTACTATTGCGCTTGACGGACGGCTGGACACCACCAGCGCGCCCGATCTGGAAGCGGTATGCAAAAACGGACTGGACGGAGTCAGCGAACTGACTATCGATATGGAAAAGCTGGACTATATGTCTTCTGCCGGACTGCGTGTGATCCTGGCCATGCAGAAGCGCATGCTGGAACAGGGCTCCATGAAGGTCGTAAACGTAAATGATATCATCATGGAGATCTTTGAGATCACCGGTTTTGCCGACATTCTGACTATCGAATAGTCATATAAGAAAGAGCAGTCCTCTTCCCGACTAGCGAAGGGAGTTTTATAGTGAAAGAGCTTAGCCTGGACGCCACGGTGGACAACATAGCTGTCGTGACTGATTTCGTCAATGCCGAGCTGGAAGCCATTGGCTGTCCCATGAAGGCGCAGATGCAGATCGACGTGGCTATCGACGAACTGTTCAGTAATATTGCGCTGTACGCATACGCACCCGGCAGCGGCAGCGCTACCGTCCGTGTGGAAACGGAACTGGACCCGCCTGCGGCGATTATTACCTTTATCGACCGGGGCGTTCCTTTCGACCCGCTTTCAGCCTGCACCCCGGATGTAAGTCTGCCCGCGTGCGAACGCGATGCGGGAGGCCTCGGCGTTTTTCTGGTAAAAAAGATAATGGACGAGGTTGCCTATGCCTACCGTGACGGGGAAAACATCATCCGTATCAAAAAGAGGTTATAAAAATCTATGACATTGCTTGACGAAGCTATAGTTTTTGCCGTACAAGCCCACAGCGGCATGATGCGGAAAAGAGAAAGCCTGCCTTTCATCCTGCACCCGCTGGAGGTGGCCACCATTGTCGGAACACTAACCAGCGACGAACAGGTCCTTGCTGCGGCTGTGCTGCACGATACTGTGGAAGACACCCAAACCACCATGGATGATATCCGCGAAAAGTTCGGCGAACGCGTCGCTGCATTGGTTGCTTCGGAAACGGAAGATAAGCGCCGCGACAAGCCGGCGTCGGAAACATGGATGCTGCGTAAGGTCGAGTCTTTGCGGGAACTGAAGAACTGCTCCGATCCGGCGGTAAAGGTGCTGTGGCTGGGCGACAAGCTTTCCAATATGCGTTCTTTTTACCGCGGCTGGAAGATCCGCGGCAACAGGATGTGGCAGGATTTCAACCAAAGCGACCCTGCCATGCAGGCCTGGTATTATCGATCCATAGTTAAGCTGCTGGGCGAGTACAGATACTGCGACGCCTGGCAGGAACTGAACACTTTGGTGGAAACCATATTTGAGGGAGTTTCATCGCATGAATAACGTGAAGTACAGCTTTGAAAATGAAACGCTGACCATTTTACTGCGCGGCCATATCGATTCCGCCAACGCCCAGGAAGTAGAGTCGGCCATTGATGAAGCACGCGCTGCAAATCCTGCCAAATCCGTCATCGTTGATTGCCGCGATCTTACTTATACTTCCAGCGCCGGCCTTCGGGTAATCCTGCGTCTGAAAAAAGCCGTCCCCGATACGAAGCTGATAAACGTCAGCTCTGAGGTATATGAGATTCTTGACATGACCGGCTTTACCGAGATGATGGAGATCCAAAAGGCTTACCGCAAGATCTCTGTTGAGGGCTGCGAAGTCATCGGTCAGGGCGCAAACGGCAAGGTCTACCGTATAGATCCAGACACTATCGTGAAGGTATATCTCAATCCCGATTCTCTGCCGGAGATACATCGGGAACGCGAGCTGGCCCGTACCGCTTTCGTGCTGGGCGTACCCACCGCTATCCCCTACGATGTAGTCAGTATAGAAGGCGGCGGCTACGGCAGTGTATTCGAACTGCTCAACGCTACAAGCTTCGCCAAGCTGCTGATCAACGGCGAAAAAAGCGTGGATGAAGTAGCTAAGATGAGCGTCGAATTACTTAAGCTCATCCATTCCACAGTAGTCAAGCCGGACTCCATGCCCGATATGCGGGACGTGGCCCTGGACTGGGCGGACTTTTTGCGGGATCATCTGCCAGCGGATCAGGCAGAGAAGCTTCACGACCTTATCGCCGCCGTCCCTCCTGATAATCATATGATGCACGGCGACTATCACATCAAAAACGTCATGCTGCAAAACGGTGAAAGCCTGCTGATCGATATGGATACGCTTTGTCATGGGCATCCTGTTTTCGAGCTGGCCAGCATGTTCAACGCCTACCGCGGCTATGGGGAGACCGATCACAGCGTTACCCAATCATTCCTGGGAATACCCTACGAAATGGCAACAGAATTCTGGCGCAAGAGTCTGCACCTGTATTTCGACGGAGCCAACGAAGAGACCCTGAACGAAGTGGAACGCAAGGCCCAGGTCGTCGGTTATGCCCGTATCATGCGCCGCAGCATTCGCCGGAACGGTCTGAACACGGAAGACGGCCGCAAGCTGATCGACAACTGTCGCGAGCACCTGTCAGAGCTGCTGCCGCAGGTGGACAGTCTGTTGTTTTGAACCTGCAGGATGATTTTGACGCTGCATCGTGTTTATACCGGACTGAAAAAGAGATACTTTATACTATAGAAAGTGAAGTCTGACTGTTGACGGCATTGCGCCACAGGTTGATGATTTGACTATGAAGTGCATTCATTGTATCGGCAAAAACGATAATAACAGACCGTCCTTTACCGCTCAGGAAATGACCGTCGAAGCGACGATCGAAAACATCCCGGCTGTGATAGAATTCGTAGACGGGCATCTGGTGGCGCTGGGCTGTCCGCCAAAAGTAGTGTGGCAAATCAACATTGCCATCGATGAGCTGTTCGGCAATATAGCGCATTATGCCTATGATCCGGATACCGGCCCCGCCACAGTCCGCGTCGAAGTGGAGGACGATCCGATGACCGTCCTGATCACCTTTATCGACCATGGCAAACCCTACGATCCGCTGGCAGCCGCCGATCCAGATACCACTTTGTCCGCGGAGGCCCGTAAGATTGGCGGCTTAGGCGTGTTCCTGGTCAAGAAGACCATGGACGACATCAGCTACGAGTATAGGAACGGGCAAAACATCCTGCATATCAGAAAACGTATCCGCGACAAATAACCATACAGCCCGGATATTCCCCTAACCTTTGCCAGTAAATGCGGCGGCTTTTTGGTAAGCTGTCAGTTAAGGAGCATTATGAAGCATAAACTCTTTTCGGAGATCAGAACGGTTTACGAGACAACGCTGGACAATCCGCATACTTTCCGTGTCACCATCAAGACCAAGGATATGGTGGACGGCACGATACTGCGGCGTGCTACGGGAACCACTGTCAAGAGATACCCCTATTTCCTGATGAAACTGGGCTGGGATCAAGGCGAGGTCTGTTTTGAAGACAACGAGGCCCCTATGCCGGTCATACATGCCGATGGGCCTATAACACTGGGCGGGAAGGAGACCAACGGACATCTCCTGTGTGTTTCCTGGTGGAAAAACAAGATCCATGTTGATGTATACCACGCGCTGACCGACGGCGGCGGCATCTATAATTTCATCAAGACACTGCTCTACTATTATTGCAGCGAGTATTACGGCAAAGAGCTGTCCAGTAAGGACATCCGCCTGTCGGGAGACCCTGTTGATGAGCGCGAATGGATCGATCCGGCTGAAAGATCCATAGAGGAAACGCCCTTATGCGCAGTCAAAAAATGGAGCAAACCCGGTTTTCAGATCGCCGACGGCGGGCTGGTCTCTATTAACAAAAAAGGCATCGTATATAACATCCGCATCAACGAGAGCGAGTTCATGCGGTTCAACCTGTCCAACGACGGCAGCCCCGGCACTATCATCTCCCTGTTCCTGGCCCGGGCCATCGACAAGCTGCACCCGGTGAAAAAAGACCCGGTGGTGATCGCCATGTGCGTTAACCAAAGGAAAGCCCTGAAAGCGCCTTTGGCTCATCAAAGCCTGGTGGGCGACGTCAGGCTGGTATACGGCGACCGTATAAAGAAACTGGAACTCAAGGATCAGGCCACCAGCTTCCGCGGCATGGTTGCCTTGCAGTCCGATCCCGACGTCGTACTGGAAGAGATAAGGGAATACCAGGGCATTGTAAAAGAACTCGACCAGTTGCCGACCACCGAAGAGAAGCGACGCTACTGCATCGACCGCATGGACAGGATGACATCTTATTTCACTGCCACGGTCAGCTACGTGGGCAATGCCGATATGGGCGACGCGGAATACTATATCCAGGAATTCCACGCCCTGCCTTCAACAGCCCTCCCCTCCTCCGCCACTCCGCTGACGCTGGAGCTCAGCGCCATGAACGGCAGCTTTTACGTAAACTTCATGCAGTTCTTCAAGGACGAGTGCTATCTGAACGCCTTTATCCAGGAACTGCGCGACAACAACATCAATTACGACGTGCTTTATCAGGAACAGAACAAATACCCGCGTATGATAGATATGTGGAGCAATAAGTAAAAAGGACTGGCAGCCTCCCCTATTTTGCAATTATAAAACTCCCCGCACTGTAATGCGGGGAGTTTTCTGCATTTAGAAAGCTGCTGTGTTGCGGAACGACTATACTTGCTCTGCGTCCTTCAGGGCCGCTTCGTCCCGTTCTCTCTTTTCGCGGATGGCTTCGGCCAGGATCATATCTTTGACCTTCATCAGTCTGGTCTGGTTCCCCCGCTCGTTCTCGTCAAGCTTCATCCTGATGTATTTGATGGTCATTTCCAGCTGGGGGATCTTCACATACTCAAGGGCGTTGACCCTTCTTCTGGTGCGCTCCAGTTCCGCCGCCAGCATCTGCGCCTCTTTTTCCTTGGAGGCAAGCTCCAGCATGAGCGGGAAAGCCGTGGACAGGTCGCTGATGGCCATGTCCAGTTCCGCGGAAGTGTTGGCATAGCCGTAGGGATAGATGTCCGTCGGGTCGTCGGCCGTAGTCTTGAAATCAAAAACCGGCACGTCCACGCTCATGACGTTTTGGCTGCCCACGGTGAGCTCTACTCCCTGCTTGGGGAACATCAGCGCCTCTTCCAATACCTCTTCGCTCATGACGGCGGACGCTACGGAAAAACTTTTATACACGTACTGCAGCTGATCCTCGACTTGATCACGCAGCTCCTTATTAGCCCGCGCCAGATCAAGGAATTCCTTCATGAGTTCGTCCCGCTTATCCTTGAGCAGCTTGTGCCCTCTTACGGAAGTCGCCAGACGCTTCTTCATGACGGTGAGCATCATTCTGGTTGGATTGACGTTTAATCTTTCCATGATCATTCACCGTAATACTTATCGAGATACTCGTCCTTGATGCGCTTCAGTTCTGATCTGGGCAGCAGGCGCAGCAGCTCCCAGCCCAGATCCAGGGTCTGCTCGATGGATCTGTCCGTATCATAGCCCTGGGATACGTAACGTTTCTCGAACTCCTTGGAGAAAGTTGCGTATTTAAGATCCACTTCCGAAAGAGCAGCTTCGCCCAGGATGGCTACCAGCTCCAGGTTCTCCTTGCCCTTGGCGTAGGCGGCAAACAGCTGGTTCATGGTATTGGCGTGGTCTTCTCTGGTCTTGCCCTTGCCGATGCCCTTGTCCTTCAGTCGCGACAGGGAAGGCAGCACGTCGATGGGCGGCTGGATGCCTTTGCGGTAAAGATCGCGGCTGAGGATGATCTGACCTTCCGTGATGTAGCCGGTCAGGTCGGGGATGGGGTGGGTCTTATCTTCCTCCGGCATGGTAAGGATGGGTATCATGGTGATAGAGCCGGGATAGCCCTTTTTACGGCCGGCCCGTTCGTACATGGTGGCCAGGTCTGTGTAGAGATAGCCGGGATAGCCTCTGCGGCCAGGCACCTCTTTTTTGGCGGCGGACACCTCGCGCAGGGCTTCGGCGTAGTTGGTGATATCCGTCAGGATGACCAGAACGTGCATGCCCAGATCAAAGGCCAGGTATTCGGCAGCGGTTAGGGCCATGCGTGGCGTGGCGATACGCTCCACTGCCGGGTCGTTGGCCAGATTCATGAACATGACGGTTCTGTCTATGGCGCCGGTCCGCCGGAAGTCGTTGGCAAAAAATTCCGCTTCCTCGTGGGTGATACCGATGGCTGCGAAGACCACGGCAAAATTGCCGCTGTCGCCGCCGGTGACCTTGGCCTGTCTGGCGATCTGAGCCGCCACGTCTGCGTGGGGCAGACCGGAGGCGGAGAAGATAGGCAGCTTCTGTCCTCTAACCAGCGTGTTCAGACCGTCGATAGCGGAAACGCCCGTCTGGATGAATTCAGCCGGATAGTCGCGAGCCGCCGGGTTCATAGGCAGACCGTTGATATCCAGCATTTTTTCGGGGATGATGTCCGGACCTCCGTCTTTTGGGATGCCCATGCCGTCGAAGACCCGGCCCAGCAGATCGTGGGAGACGGCCAATTCGGTGCCGCGGCCCAGGAAGCGCACGGTGGATTCCTTGAGGTTGATACCGGTAGACGCTTCGAACAGCTGCACCAGAACATTGGTGCCGTTGACCTCCAGCACCTTGCAGAATCTTGTCTCGCCGTTCGGCATCAGAATCTCGCCCAGCTCGTCATAGGTAACGTTTTCTACGTCCTGGATCAGCATCAGCGGGCCGACTACTTCGCTGATAGTCCTGTATTCCTTAATCATCCTGTTCTGCCTCCGTCGCTACCAGTTCGTTGATATCCTCTCTCATCTTCTGCATCAGTTCTTCGAAAACGGCGTCGATGTTTTCCTCTTCGATATATTTGAAGCGGCCGATCTCTTCCCGTTCCGGCAAGGAGACGATCCTGGTAAACGGCGCTCCTTTTTTGATGCCTTCCAATCCCAGGTCATAGTAGGACAGGATAAGCTTCAGCATCTTG
>CAMZIS010000032.1 GCA_947307285.1 uncultured Peptococcaceae bacterium
GGTCAAAACGGCTCGAACAGCCGGACCGGGAGGATAGGGGTTTTCGTTGGTATTAAGCTTTATCAGGCTCACGCTGCGCGGCGGCTGTTCGCCCGGAACGTAGGGCGTCAGTGCGGAAAGCTGTGGTGTGGAAAAACGGCTCATTATAATTCCTCAAAACGGCTGCTGATACTGCGGGCATGCGCTTCCAGGCCTTCGGCGCGGGCCAGCAACTGAATATCGTCTTTGGCTTTTCCCAGCGCGTGCATATCAAAATAAACGTAGCTGCTTTTCTTGATAAAATCGTCTACTGACAGCGGACTGGAAAAGCGGGCCGTTCCCAAAGTCGGTAAAGTGTGATTAGGCCCCGCCCAATAATCGCCTACGGCCTCAGGCGTGTAGCGCCCAAGAAAGATGCTGCCGGCATTCTTGATCTTATCCAGCCAGGAAAAAGGCTGTTCCAAGCATAGTTCTATGTGTTCCGGTGCTATCTCGTTGGCGATGTCGATAGCCTCAGCCAGATCCGCAGCAACAATAATTTTACCATTGTTATTTATACTTGCTGCTGCTATCTCCTGCCGGGGCAGGGAAGCAAGCTGACGTTCCAGTTCTGATTGCACCTGCTTCGCCAGCTCCATACTGTCACAGACCAATACTGCGCTGGCCAGCTTGTCGTGTTCCGCCTGAGACAGCATATCCGCCGCCAAACGCATGGGATCGGATTCCCGATCGGCAACGATCAGTATTTCGCTAGGGCCGGCCATCATATCTATGCCGACCATGCTGCTGACCTGTTGCTTAGCCAGCGCAACGTAAATATTGCCGGGGCCCACGATCTTATCGACCTTGGGGATGCTTTCTGTGCCGTAAGCCAGGGCGGCGATAGCCTGCGCTCCACCGGTCTTATATACATCGGTGACGCCAGCGATGTTGGCAGCTGCCAGGATGGGAGCGGCTATGCGGCCGTCGGGACCGGGGGGAGTGACCATGACGATGCGATCCACGCCCGCTAGTTTTGCGGGTATGGCGTCCATGAGTACGGTAGAGGGATAACTGGCCGTGCCGCCGGGTACATAGATGCCGGCTTTGGCTATCGGCGTGATTTTCTGGCCCAGAATGTAGCCGTCGTTACCGCTGATCCGGAATCCTTCCCTCAGCTGACGGCTATGGAACGCGCGAATATTTTCGGCTGCTTTCGTAAGCGCGGCCATCAGTTCCGAACCTGCTTCGTCTATGGCCTGCAGGAATTCCTCCGGCTTGACCCGCAGCTCGTCCAGCTCGACTTTGTCAAAAGTCATAGCATATTCCTTTAATGCCGCGTCGCCCCGCCGCCGCACTTCCTCGATGATAGTTTTCACCGTGTCTACAGTTTCCTGAGCGGGCGCGCTGCTGCCGCGGTAAAACAGTTCTTCGCGTGTGACTTCGGCGCAGTCCAGAATTTTAATCATAGCGCAACCTCCTTTAGATCGTTGACGATCTTATCTATACGCTCTTTCTCAAAGTGATAGCTGCTTTTGTTTACGATAAGCCTGGCGCTGGATTCGGCGATGACGCTGCGCACAGACAGGTCGTTTTCTTTTAATGTAGTGCCGGTCTCCACGATGTCAACTATCACGTCGGACATGCCCAGCACCGGACCTAATTCAATGCTGCCGTGCAGCTTGATCACATCGATCTCTCTGTTTTGTCTGCTGAAATACTCCCGCGCGGTATTGGGATATTTGGTCGCCACCCTGAGCGGCAGGCTGATATCCTCACTCCAGCCGTTCATTGCGGCGACGCACATGCGGCAGCGCCCCAACCCCAGATCCAGCAGCTCATAAACGTCAGGCTTGTTTTCCATCAGTACGTCCTTGCCGACGACTCCGATATCGGCAGCGCCCCGTTCCACGTATACAGCTACGTCTGATGGTTTTACCAAAAGATAGCTTACGTCGTGTTCGTCATCTCTGAAGATTAGCTTGCGCCCTTCGTTTTCCATAGCGGCGCAGCTGAAGCCTATAGCGGAAAACCGACGGTAGACGTCGTCTCCCAACCTTCCTTTGGGCAGCGCTATATTAAGCATTCTTTATTTCCTCCGTTTGACCGTCCCGGTTGATCCGCAATGTTCTTTTTGCCCGAAAGTCAGGCGGTACGCTCTGTTCCGAGCGCACGCTCAGGCCCTGCCTGCGCAGATCGTCGCCTATGCGCATGGCATCCTTAGCTTGTGATGATCCGTACAGTAAAAGTATGTCGGCGTCAAAGGCAGGGGCGCTGCGAAAAATCCGTTCCGCCTCCCCCCAGTACACAGCAAAGCCGATAGCGGGCTGAGGCTTGTCGAAACGTGCCATAAGCTTATCGTAACGGCCTCCGGAAAGCACGGCGCTGGGCAGTTGACGAATGAAACCCCTAAATACAAGACCGTTATAATAGTCCAGATCACAAAGAACGGAAAAATCCAGTCTAAGCCTGTTTCCATATCCGGCTTCGCACAGCAGAGTGTTCAAATCTGCCAACCGGGCCAGAGACAGGCTCATGTTCTCTGGCTGTTTCAGACGGTTGATCTCTTCCAGCACAGCCTTAGGCTCGCCGGATACCCGCGCCAGCGCAACAAGCAAGTCGGTCTGGTCCGGATCAAGCCCCGCCGAGTCAGCCAGTTTCCGCAGGCCGTCGGCATTCTTTTGCCGCAGCAGCTCCAGCATGTCGTCGGCCCGCTTGTCCTGCAGACCGCACCAATCCATGACAGCGGAGATGACGCCCATATGGCTGAGGCAGAGCAGATAATCCGCGCCAAGCTGCTCCAGGCTCTTCAAGGCCAACAGCAGGGTCTCTCCGTCGCTGTAAACGTCGTCATTGCCGATATTCTCCAGACCGATCTGGCTGATCTCGCTGTATTCGCGGCTGCCCTGACGCTGTCGGAAAACATTTTCAATATAATAAAGCTTTGCGGAAACAGAGTCCGCCGCGATATTCTTGGCAATGCTGACAGTAACGTCAGGCCGCAACGCCATCAGCTTCCCATCAAAATTGCTGAAGGTTAGCACCTGCTCGCTTTTGAGAAAGTTGCGGTTTTGCCAATAGACGTCGTAGGGCTCGAAACGCCCCATCGTGTAGCGCCTATATCCGTAGGATTCGTAGATGCTGCGCAGCAGCAGGGGGATGCGTTCCTCCGGCGTAAGGTCGGGTAACTGCTCCATTGTATCCTCCAAAGAATAGAATATAAAAACCGGACCACGCTTAGCGTATGATCCGGTTAAGCACATGTATATCAGGCCGATGGCCTGCTGCTTATATTACGCCTCACCGGATCAAGGAAATCTATGCAGACTATGATGATGGTGGGCGAAGTACATTACGGTGTATCCTTTCCTGATTGCTTTGCACATTATAAACCATAAATCGGGATTATGCAAGGGTTTTAAGAAAAAATCTTTAGTTGTTTAGAGAATTAAAATATCGCAGCGGAAAACAGGTTTATTTTTTGCCCTGCTGCCGGCACCAAGTCCGCATGACGAAACGGTGGGGGAGATGTTTTACAAGCCAAACCTGACGCTTTTCCGGGCCGCCCAGCACGGAAACGTCCTTGCCTTTATCCATGTCGATCAGCGCTTGTTCGATCACCTGTTTTGCGCTGTAGTAGCGATTGAAATATGATACAGTGTCGTCGCGGACAGCGCGATCGAAGAATTCTGTCTTGATCCAACCGGGACAAACGGCCATGACCTTGATTCCACGCGGCTTTAATTCCACATTGATCGCTCTGGAAAAGCTTAAAACGAAAGCTTTCGAAGCGGAATAAACGCACATATAAGGCGTGGGCTGAAAAGAGGACATGGAGCCCAGGTTATATATCTGCGATCCTTTATGCATGAATGGCAGACTAAGGTAGGTAAATGCGGTAAGCGAGCGGTCGTTCAACGTTACTATGTCCAGCTGATCTTCGTACGGTAATTCGCTGAATTCACCGAACAGGCCGAATCCGGCTGCATTGACCAGAGTCTTGATATTGGGCTGTACTTCTTTGAGCCGCCGTTCATACTCCGCCAGGCTGCTGTTTCCGATCAGGTCCAACGCCAGCGGTACTACATGGGCGCTGCACTGATCCTGCAATTCCAGCAGGCGATCTTCCCTCCGGGCCACGACCCAGATCTCATCGTATTTATATTTCTTGTCAAGGGCTAAAACGAACTCACGCCCCATGCCGGAGCTGGCGCCGGTTACTACGGCAATGTCCATGGTTTTCTCCTTTGGAGCTTTAATTATTTTTATACTATTTTCAAATGATTAACCAAGTGTGAACCGTTATTTGAAATAGCATTGTATACATTATTGCATTCTTATTCGTATTATGATATATTGGTTCACGTGTTAAGGAACGCTCAAGTTCTTCAAGTAGAAGGAGTATTAAGAAAATGAAGCAGAGCCCTGTGCAGCTGGTATATGACGATATCAGAAATAAAATAATCCGCCGTCAAATGTTTCCCGGCAACCGCATAATAGAGGAAGACCTGGCTCAGGAGCTCGGCACCAGCCGCACTTCCATCCGTTCCGCTTTGCAGCAGCTGCGCCAGGACGGCTTTGTTGAGATCATTCCAAATCGCGGTTCCTTCGTGGTCCAGCCTACACTGGAAGATATCATCGCCTTGTATGACGTTCGCCTGACTCTTGAATCAGGCGCTATCAAGGCTGCTGTGGAAAATGCTACCGACGACACTATCCGCTATCTGGAGCACAATCTACGTCAGCAGCTGGAGCTGGATAAGAATTTTTCTATCAGCGCTTATTCAGCCTTGAATCGTGATTTTCACTGGCAGATCGCTAAAGCCTCGCTTAATCCCTATTACGAAAGATTCCTGGCCGAAGTATATAACAAGGTGGAAGTATATATGCTGTTCTATGATAAATCAATAGATAACAGCTATTCATACAGCAGCCACAAAGAGATGCTGACCGCAATTTGCGAGCGTGACCTTAATCGAGCCGAAGCTGCGGTGATTGCTGATAACGAAAAAGCTTTGGCCGACATCCGGTATTCCTTTGCATCGGTTTGATATGACATTCTACAGTGTGCCGGTACCCCTGAATAAAAAGTTTTAAACGGGGGTTGACTGCATGGACAAAATTGTATACAATATTGGCAGTCAATGTTTTGATTTTAAGTTTTATAAATTAATAAACATTTTAGGAGGAAGGTATATGCTTACTACTCAGCAGATCATCGACAAGACCAACAAATACGGCGCTCATAACTATCATCCCAAGGATGTTGTCATCGTTAAGGCTGAAGGCGCTGAAGTATACGATCCGGAAGGACGCAAGTATTACGACATGCTGTCCGCTTACTCCGCGCACAATTTCGGACATCGTCATCCTGAGATCGTGGCCGCTGCCAAGGACCAGCTGGATAAAGTCACTCTGACCAGCCGCGCTTTCCACAACGCCATCCTGGGCGATTTCTATGAAGCGCTGTGCCATACCACCGGAAAAAATATGGTGCTGCCTATGAACACCGGCGCCGAAGCTGTTGAGACTGCCTTGAAGACCGCCCGTCGCTGGGGCGCTGAAGTCAAGGGTGTGGAAAATGGCAAGCAGGAGATCATCGTTTGCGAGAACAATTTCCACGGTCGCACCATCACCATCATCAGCTTCTCCAATGACCCCCTGGCCAAGGACAATTACGGGCCTTACACCCCCGGCTTCAAGATGATCCCTTACGGCGACGCCGCCGCTTTGGAAGCCGCCATCACCGAAAACACCGTAGCTTTCCTGGCTGAACCCATCCAGGGCGAGGCCGGCATCATCGTTCCTCCCGCGGGTTATCTGCAGAAGGTGCGTGAGATCTGCACCAAGCACAACATTCTGTTCATGGCTGACGAAGTCCAGACCGGTTTCGCCCGCACCGGCGATATGTTCGCCGTACAGCATGAATCCGTCGAGCCCGACGTCTTCATCCTGGGCAAGGCTTTGGGCGGCGGCGTGATGCCTCTGTCCGCAGTGGCCGCCAACGACGATATCCTGGGCGTTTACACCCCCGGTTCCCACGGTTCCACCTTCGGCGGCAACCCGCTGGCCTGCGCCTGCGGCATTAAAGCCCTGGAGATCCTGGAAAGAGATAATTATCCCCAGCAGGCCCGTGAAAAGGGCGAGTATTTTATGGCCGGTCTGCGCAAGATCAAGAATCCGGAGATCCTGGAAGTGCGCGGCCGCGGTCTGCTGATCGGCATGGAATTCACCGGTCCCGCTTTTGACTATGTCAAGGCCTGCATCCATGAAGGCGTTCTCTGCAAAGAGACTCACGACCACACCATCCGTTTCGCTCCGCCCATCCCCGTTACCTATGACCAGATGGATGACGCCCTGGAACGCATCAATAAGGCTATCGGCCGCTAAAGCCTTTCAGAGCTACAGGCCGAATAACGAATAACATGGAACAAAAAAGCGTGCGCCGGCAAAAGCAGGTGCACGCTTATTATTTATTCTTGTATTATTACGTCGGCTCAAGTAAAAAGACAGCTATACTTTATTGCAGCCGTGTGTTAAAATACGACTATGAAATTTGCGACCATCGTTTCCGGTTCTTCGGGAAATTGCATTTACATAGAAGGTGGCTCCACCCGAGTCTTGGTTGACGCCGGCCTGACGTTGAAAACCCTGAAGGCGGCATGTAAAGAGTACGGCTGTGAACCTGCAGACTTCGCGGCCATACTTATAACGCACGAGCATAATGATCATATCAGCGGCGCGGAACGCATCTGGCGCCGGTTTGGGGTGCCTCTTTGGGCCTCCGTAAGCACATGGGAACATTTACCCTTTTCCGCGTGCTTTTCGGAGAAAGAGCGGCATATGTTTGAGTATGGGATGACTATCGGCGAATTGAAGTTCGACTTTTTCCGGCTTTCCCATGATTCCGTGCAGCCGGTGGGCATAATCGTTGAGCACGAAGGCCGACGCTTGGCGATAGCGACGGATACGGGCTGTGTAACACCGTCTATGGCCAAGTCTTTGCAGGACTGTGACGGTTATATCCTGGAAGCTAACCATGATCTTGATATGCTGAAAAAAGGGCCGTACAGTTATGCTTTGAAAAGGCGAGTCATGTCCGATCATGGGCATTTATCCAATGCTCAGGCCGCTCTGGCTTTGAGCCAGCTGGCCGGGCCTCATACCAAGCACGTTATATTGGCTCATCTTTCCGAGACCAACAATACGCCCGAGCTTGCCATGGGGCAGGTTATGGCGGTGATGCAGGGCGCGGCCTTTCACCCAATGATAACAGTAGCGCCCAGGCATGTACCGCATAAGCTTGTGGAACTGTAAATCCGGAGGTGCAGTTTGTATTACCTTCGCCGCGCCAGATTGCGTTTGGCGCTGATAGCACTTATTTTGATATTGATACTGTCTTTTTTGGCCGCGTCTCGTGAGAGGACGCGGTCGCTTTTTATCTTGCCGGACGAGCGTGCAGGAGACAGTCTGGCCTTCATTGCGGATATATATAAACGGGTCGCTCCATCTGTAGTAGGCGTGGAAAGCCTGAGAGACGACGGAGCGGGCCGCGTTACGGTTGGATCGGGGAGCGGCGTTATCTTAAACCCGGATGGATATATAGTTACCAATTATCATGTAGTGGAGGATGCGACCGTCCTGAGTGTTACTCTGGCTGACGGACGCAGAGGCGAAGCTGTGCTCATCGCGGGTGACCCCGGTCTGGATCTGGCTCTTTTGCGAACCGAGCTCAACGATCTTACAGCGGCCGAGTTGGGACGCAGCGAAGATTTGCAGGTGGGGGACGTTGTCTTTCCCATCGGCAATCCGGGCGGTGAGCAGTTTGCCCGCTCTATGACGATGGGCCTGATATCCGGCATTGATAGGCAGCTGGCTATGACAGAGGGCAGCTTGGAAGCTCTGCTGCAAACTGACGCGGCCATCAATCCCGGAAATTCCGGCGGCCCCTTGGTGGATTGCCATGGCGTGGTCATCGGCATCAATTCCGCGAAGATAGTGGACGCCGATTTCGAAGGCATGGGGTTCGCCATCCCGGCCGACACCGTGCGCTCTTTTTTGGCAAGCGCTCTGCCTGCTGTTTTTATGCCATAGCACAAAAACGCAAAAATTCTATATGTGGGGAGGAATAGCGGATAATTGACCGAATTTCATACTGTATATTGATTTAGGGAGACTGGTCATGAATTCCTTGAACCGTATGCTGCTCTGCGTTGCCGCTGCTCTGTTCTTTTGGCTGGGCGATTCGCTTTTGTTTTGTTTGATGAAGGATTGCGCCTTTATCCAGGCGCTGTTTCCCGCCGTGCCCAGCGGCAGGCTGCTTGTGCGTCTGATCGTGGCGGTGTTGCTGTTGCTGTTCGGCATCATGGGCTTTATCGGGCATACTGTTCGTTTGGCGGAATTGACCCGGATCAACCGGGCGGACGACGGCGCTTTGTTCGGCGACGAAAAAAGCTCCTCCAAGTCCCGCCGCCTGCTCTATCATTGCATGCGTTTGGCCACTATGATGGGCATGTCCACCGCAAACAAGGATAAGTTGCGTATCCTGTGTTATTGCTATGATATCGGCATGGTATGTGTTCCGAGCTCCGTTTTGAGTAAAAACGGTCCTTTGGAGCCGGAAGAGCAAAGACTCAGGGATGCTCACACCGATTGGGGCGCTAAAATTGTTTCCGAGATCCCGCAGCTGCGAAAAGCTGCCAAGCTTATTGCCGCCCATGAGGAGCTGTATGACGGCAACGGCCCCCACGCTCTTTACGGACGATCAATACCGCTGGCCTGCCGTATTTTCGTAGTGGCTATGATCTATGATTACTATACTCAGCCGCACCAGGAAGGGGACGTCCTGACCAGACGCCAGGCTTTGGATGAAATGATGCTGTATCACGGCACCATGCTGGATCCAGATGTGTTCGACGCTTTTGTGAAACTAATGAATGACGACACGCTTTCCCAACAGGTCGGTAATAGTGTTTACGTTCCCAAATGACGTTGTTTTTTAACGGCCCCGCTTCCGGCGGGGCTGTTTTTCATACCGAAATACTTTGACTTTAGATGTTACAGGCTGTAAAATAACATAATAATGAACCTTCGATCTATCATATGACTTACCGATCAGCTGCGTGTATGCGTTGCAGCTTCTCAGCGTGTTTATGAGGTGATTCTTATGTCCAGCAATTTCTTTGCATTTATTTCCCGAATGAAGCAGATCACACGCTGGTCGCTTATGCGTAACATACGTACGGAAAATATACAGGAACACAGCCATATGGCCGAGGTATTGGCCCATGCTTTGTGCGTCATAGACAACTGCTATTTCGGCGGGCAGACCGAT
>CAMZIS010000033.1 GCA_947307285.1 uncultured Peptococcaceae bacterium
AGCAAGAGATACGGATTCATTTACGTAGACAGAGATGACTATGGCAATGGAACCACGATCGATTTCCATATTTTTATGGATGGAGATGAATGGGGATATCATTCGCTCACACTGGATTCAAATGGGGGGTACTTCGTCAGTGATACCGGAGAAAAGTATTTTCAGAAGACAGTCGGCATTGGAGAATCAGACAGCTTGTTCTGGTTGGCCGTGGCCCAGCGGGCCAGGGCCATGGGCATGATGATCTTGGCCAGCTCCGATGGCTGGAAGGAAAAGCCGAACACGGTCAGCCAGCGCTGGGCGCCGCCGATGGTTTCGATGCGGGTGCTGACCACCATGAACAGCAGCAGTACCAGCAGGACCACGAAGGCGGCGTAGCTCGCGCGGTTGAACAGGCGGTAATTGACCTTATAGGCCAAAAACATGGCGACAGCGCCAACCGCGGCGTTCTTCAGCTGGGATTTCAGGAAGTAATAGGTATCGTTATAGGGCTCGTACTGGGCGAAATACTGGCTGGAGGAGAACACCATGATGATGCCCACAGCCAGCAGCAGCAACACGGCTACCAGCAGCCACCAGTCCGGTTGTCCCTGGGGGCTCCTGGCCCGCGCGGTCTTGGCGTCAGAACGCTTCCTGTTTTTCAGTTTGGCAGCCAATGCGGCCATGATTCACTCACCTTTCGGGCAGGGTTATTTGCGTACCAGTTCCTTGAACAGGTCGCCTCTTTGCTCAAAGTTGTCGAATTCGTCCCAGCTGGCGCAGGCGGGAGAGAGCATGACCACGTCGCCTTTTTCCGCCGCCTCGCAGGCTTTGGCCACCGCGTCGCGGAAGCCGTCGGCCGCGGTGAAGCGGTCGAAGCCGTTCTCCTGCAGGCAGCTTTTGATCTTGGGCAGGGTGGCGCCGTAGACCACGGCCAGCTTGACCTTTTCCTTTATCAGGGGCAGCAGGCGGCTGAAATCGGCGTTTTTGTCATAGCCGCCCAGCAGCAGCACGATAGGCCCGGCGTAGGCCTGCAGAGCCTGATAAGTGCTGTCCGGGTTGGTGCCCTTGGAGTCGTTGACATAGGTGACGCCGTCTTTTTCGCACACGAATTCCAGCCGGTGGGGCACGCCGGGGAAATCGGCCAGCGCTTTGGCGATGACCGCGTAATCCACTCCCACCGCGTGGGCGGCCAGAGCGGCGGCCATGGCGTTTTGCATATTATGCCGGCCTTTGATAAATATGTCCCGGCACGGGAAACTATACACGGTCTTCCCCTGCTCCCGCACGCGGATGGCCTCGCCGTCAAAGAACATGCCGTCATCCAGCTCCTGTTCCAGTGAAAGCCACAGGGCCTGCGCCGCGGTCTTGCCGGCGATGGAGCTGACTATGGGATCGTCGAAGTTCAGCACCGCGAAATCATCCGCGCTCTGGCGCAGGAACATGCTTTCCTTGGCCGCGGCGTAATTTTCCATGGAGCCGTGACGATCCAGATGGTCCGGGGTCAGGTTGAGATGCACGCCCACGTGGGGCTTGAAGGTGCTGCAGGTCTCCAGCTGGAAGCTGGACAGCTCGGCCACGATATAGTCGCCGCGGAAGGAGGCCGCGTTGAGGGCCAGGGCCGCGCCGATATTGCCGCCCACCAGCACGTCCAGGCCCGCCTTTTCCAGAATGAAGCCCAAAAGCGAGGTGGTGGTGGTCTTGCCGTTGGTGCCGGTGACGCCTAAAAAAGGCGCGTGGCTGAAGCGGTAAGCCAGCTCGATCTCGCCGATGACCTCCACGCCGGCGGAACGGGTGATGTTGAGCAGCGGGATCATAGGCGGCACGCCGGGGCTGACCACGGCCAGCTGCCAATCCACCTTATCGGCGAACTGGCGGCCGCACATCAGCTCCACCCCCTGCTTTTCCAGGGCCAGGGCGTTTTCGGGCCACTGTTCCCTCTCCTTGCTGTCGGAAAGCAGGGGCCGGGCCCCAGCCTGCAGCAACAGACGGCAGGCTTCCACGCCGCTGCGGCCGGCGCCTACTACCAGTACTTTTTTATCTTTGATGTTTTCCACCGGGAATTATCCTCCTTAGAGTACGCCGAGCAGCAGCGTGATAAAGACGAAACAGGCGGAGGCCAGACAGAACACGGCCGTGACCTTGGTCTCGCGCCAACCTTTCAATTCAAAATGATGATGGAGCGGGCTCATGAGGAAAATGCGTTTGCCCGTCAGCTGGAAGCTGGCCACCTGCAGCATGACCGAGCAGGCCTCGATGAGATAGACCAGACCGAAGCCGATAAACAGCAGCTCCAGCCGGGAGATCAGGGTAAAGCCCGCCAGAGCGCCCCCCAGGGCCATGGAACCGGTATCGCCCATAAAGAGCTTGGCCGGATAATGGTTGTAGAACAGGAAGCCCAGGCAGCAGCCGGCCAAAGCGGCGGCCAGCACGGCGACGTCCTTGCCCATGGCGCCTCCCAACAGCAGACCGCAGATCATAAAGCCTATGCTGGCCGGGATGGTGACGCCGGCGGCCAGGCCGTCCAGTCCGTCGGTGAGGTTGACCGCGTTGACCATGCCCACCATGAACACGGCCATCAGCGGATAATAGAACCAGCCCAGATCGAACAGGGCCACTGGCGCGCCTTGGAAGAGGCTGGAGGGCAGGTAGATGGCGGTGCCCCGGGCGTAGCACAGCTGGTTGGCCACCAGCAGCAGCACGGCGGCGGCGAACTGGCCCACCAGCTTTTGTTTGCCGGACAGGCCTTTGTTATGTAGGCGCACCACCTTGATGAAATCGTCCAGGAAGCCGATGAGGCCGAAAGCCAGGAAGGAGAAGAGCCACATCCACTGATAGGCCTCGCCGCGGCAGCGCCAGACGAAGATGATGAGCATGGCGGCGATGAAGATCAGCCCGCCCATGGTGGGCGTGCCGCTTTTGCTCAGATGCTTCTGCGGGCCCTCGGCGCGGATGGACTGCCCCACCTTGAGCCGGATCAGCAGCGGCAGCAGGAAATGGCCTATAAGCACCGTCAGCGAAGTGCCGGCGGCAAAACACAGCAACAACAGTATGCCTGTAGACATGGGCTTGTCCCCTATCGGTTATTATTTGTTAAGCCTGGCCCGCAGGACCCGGCGCGCGACTTCCCGGTCGTCGAAATGGAGCCTCTCGCCCCGGATCAGCTGGTAATCCTCGTGGCCCTTGCCGGCTATCACCACGATGTCGCCGGTCTGAGCCATATTCAGAGCCAGTGAGATGGCCCGTTCGCGGTTTTCTTCCACCAGATAGTTATTGGCGATCTGCTTGATGCCGGATTCGACCATATCCAGTATCTGCAGGGGGTCTTCATCCCGGGGATTGTCGGAGGTCAGCACCGCCACGTCGCTCAGCTGGCCGGCGATGCGGCCCATCAGCGGCCGCTTGCCTGTATCCCGGTTGCCGCCGCAGCCGAACACGGTGATGACCCGGCGCGGCTTCAGGGCGCGGGCGGCCCGCAGCACGTTTTCCAGTCCGTCCGGAGTATGGGCGTAATCCACGGCCACGGCGAAATCCTGGCCTTCGTCGATCAGCTCGAAGCGGCCCGGCACCTGGGGCGCGTCGGCCAGCCATGCCGCCATATCTTCCATCTTCAGGCCTTCGGCCAGCCCGACGCTGATGGCAGCCATGGCGTTATAGATGTTGAAGCGGCCGATGAGAGGGATGCGCAGGTCATAGCTGCGCCCCTCATAGAACACGGTGAAGCTCATGCCGCGCATGGAGGCGGAATACTGCAGCAGCCTCAGATCGGCATCTTCCGCTTCGCCGTAGGTCAAAAGAGTGCAGCGGCAGACCCGTATGAATTCGGAGGCGTACTTATCGTCCAGATTGACCACGCCGTAGCCCAGTTCGTCCAGCATGGAAAAAAGCTCGGCCTTGGCCCGGGAATAGGCCTCCATGGTCTTGTGATAATCCAGGTGATCCTGGGTCAGGTTGGTGAAAACAGCTCCCGCAAAGCGGCAGGAGGAAACGCGGCCCTGGTCCAGAGCATGGGACGAGGTCTCCATCACCGCGTATTCGCAGTCTTTTTCAACTATGGCGTCCAGCAGGCGGAACAGCTCCAGCGGCTCCGGGGTGGTGGAGGCGGAAAGCAGCTCCGAGAGCTGTTCGTCCCCGTCCCAGCTGCCCAGGGTGCCGATGAAGCCGCTTTTGCGGCCGGCTTTTTCCAGCAGGTATTTTATGAGATTGGCGACGGTGGTCTTGCCGTTGGTGCCGGTGACGCCGATCAGCCGCAGTTTGCGGTCGGGATGACCGAAATATGCGGCGGAAAGGGCGGCCAGGGCGCGGCGGCTGTCCTTGACCAGAACAAGCCCTACGTCGGAGGGCAGGTCCAGCTCTTTTTCGCAGATGACGAGGTCGGCTCCCCTGTCGATGGCGTCGGAGATGAAATCATGCCCGTCCGCCCGGCTGCCCGGTATGGCCACGAAGGCGAAGCCGGGACGCACCGCCCGGGAATCGTAAGCGATGCCGCAGATGTCGTTTTCCGGCCCGCTCACGCTGTAGATGAAGGGCTCCACAGCCTCGATAATGGACTTGAATTCCATAGGGATCACTCCTTATTCGCCCTCGTCGGCTTCGCTGTCTTCGCCGTCCTGATCCTCCTCGACCACCGGGCCGGGGCTCGAGTTGCCGCTGTCGCTTTGGAAGGTGACGGAAACGGTGCTGCCGGCAGGCACCACAGAGCCGGGGTAGGGATCCTGGGATACGGCCACGCCGTCGCCGCTGGAATAAAGTTTCAGACCAAGGGACGACAGCAGGCTGGCAGTTTCCGCGAAGCGTTTGCCTACCAGCTGGGGCACGGTCACCACCGTGCTGCCTTCGCTGTCCGTATCCACGCCGCCCAAGTACAGGGTGACGGTGCTTCCCTTATCCATGTACGACAGACCGTAGGGTATCTGTGAGATGACCAGCGGACCTTCGCCGGACCATTCTACGTTCAAGCCCGCGCCCCGGATCATACCGGCCGCGCTTTCCGCATCCAGATTGACCACGTTGGGCACCTGGACCTCGTTCCAGCCGTCCTCCTCGCCGCTGCCGATCTCCTCCGCGTCAGGCTCCACACCCAGATAGCGCAGGGTGTCGGAGACCACGCTCTGGAAGATGGGGGCGGCCACGGCGGAACCGTAATAGTTGCCGGAGGGTTCGTCCACCACCACCAGGCAGACCAGCTGGGGATCGTCCGCCGGCACCATGCCGCAGAAGGAGGCCACGTAGGCGCCGTCCACATAGACGCCGTTTTCCGCTTTCTGGGCGGTGCCGGTCTTGCCGGCGATGGTATAGCCGTCGATGGCGGCTTTGCCGCCGGAGCCTTCCACCACCACGCCTACCAGCATTTCCCGCAAGGTGGCGGCGGTCTGGGGGGAGATGACTTTACGCACCACTTCCGGCTTCATTTCGAAGACCGTCTGCTCGCCGTCCATGATCTTGGAAACGATCTGCGGCTTCAGCAGGTTGCCGCCGTTGGCCACGGCGCACACGGCGGTGATCATCTGGATGGGCGTCACGGCGATGCCCTGGCCGATGGAGCTGGTGGCCAGTTCCACCGGACCCAGATTGTCCGGAGACTGGATGATGCCCACCGCCTCGCCGGGCAGGTCCACGTTGGTAGTTTTGCCAAAGCCGAAAGCGTCGATGTATTTATAGAACAGACCGCTCTGCTTGGCTTCGATGGTCTGGCCGATCTGGACGAAGGCCGGGTTGCAGGAATTGGACACGGCCTCGGCCAGAGTCTGGACGCCGTGGGCCGCGCCCCAGCAGTGGATCGTAGCGTCGGCCACGGTGATATAGCCGTCGTCATTAAAGGTGCTGTTAAGGTTAACGGTGTTCTCCTCAAGAGCCGTAGCTGCGGTAATGATCTTGAACACCGATCCCGGCTCGTAAGCGTCGCTGACCAGCCAGTTGCGGTAGGAAGTGGAGTCGTATTCGTCCCATTTGTTGGGATCGAAGGGCTCGGTGGCCGCCATGCCCTTGATGGCGCCGGTGTGCGGGTCCATGATGATGACGCCGGCCCGCTTGGGCGGGGTCTCGGAGGCCATCAGATCGGCCAGCTCCCGTTCGCAGAAATACTGGATGTTCTCGTCGATGGTGGAATAGATATCGTAGCCGTTCTGGGGCGGCACGTATTCGAAATCAGCCTGAGGGATGGCGGTCTCGTTGGCGTCGTACATGCCGGTGATGCTGCCGTCCGTGCCGGAGAGCATCTCATCGAAGGAGGCCTCCAGACCTTCCAACCCCTGGTTATCCACACCGGCGAAGCCCAACACGTGGGCGGCCAGAGTGCCCATGGGGTAGTAGCGCTCCGTTTCCTCTACCAGGGTGACGCCGGGCAGCTCCTGAGCGCGGATCTGCTCCGCGATCTCGAAATCCACCTTGCGCTGGATCCAGACGAAGTTGGACTGGGAATTGACCTTGGCCAGCACTTCCTGATAATCCATGCCCAGATCCCGGGACAGGGCCGTGGCCACGCTGGCCGCCATACGGGCCGGGTCCTCGGCGGCCTTGATGACGCTGGTATGTACGCCGATGGATTCGGCGGTGATGGACAGCGCCAGTTTAGCGCCGTTGCAGTCATAGATATTGCCCCGGGCCGCGGATACGGTCAGGTCCCGGGTGCGCATCAGTTCCGCTCTTCTTTGCAGTTCCTCGCCCTGGATGAACTGGAGCACGAACAACTTAATAATGACGGCCACAAAGAACAGCAGGGCTACCAGCATAACAACCGTCATCTTTCGCCTCATGGTGATCTTTGAAGCCGTCATCTATTTTTCTCCCGAATAGTTGTGATGGATAAATCAGTCGCCCAGTTCGGCCGCCCAGGCCGTGCGGTCCAGCAGACCTTTGACGGTCGAGCCGATGCCGCTGAGGATACCCTCCTTGCTTTCCTCCTCCGGCGGGGCTTCCTCCACGGCGGCGGCAGCCAGGGCCGCTTTGCCGTTGGCTATGGCCTGGGAGCTTTCAGCGCTCAGGAAATAGGTCTCGCCGGGATCGGGATAGACCATGCCCAGCTCGCCGATGGCGTAGGCCTCTACCCGCTCCAGAGCGGATTTGGCGCCGATGGTCATATCGGCGATAGCCGCCTCGTTTTCCAGATCGGCGATCTGTTCGTTGATGGCGTTGATCTCAGCTCCCGCCGCGGTGATCTGGGCGGAAACGACGGTCAGCCCCAGCATGTAGACGAGGATGGCCACCACGGCCAGACCCAGCTTGACCACGTCGGCCCGTTTGGCGTTGGCCCGGGCCCGGGCCGCGCCGCCGGTAAGCACCCGCATTTGCCGGGTCTCGTAAGATGCCGCCTCTTCCAACGCGAAAGCGCGTTCTGTCATTGCCATTGTATGAAAGCCTCCCTAAGCTTATTCCTTAAGTTATAATTTGACGGCGACCCGCAGGTTCGCGGAACGGCTGCGGGGATTGTCCGCCAGTTCTTTATCGTCAGCAGTAATGGGTTTGCGGTTGTACAGTTTGATATCGGCTTTATGTCCGCAGGTGCACACCGGCTGCCGCGGCGGGCAGATGCAATCGGTGGCGTGCAGGCGGAAGCAGTCTTTTACGATGCGGTCTTCCAGGGAATGGAAGGTGATCACCGCCAGCCTCCCGCCGGGTCTCAGCAGTCCGATGGCGGCCTCCAGTCCGGCGGAGAGAGCCTCCAGCTCGCCGTTGACGGCGATGCGCAGGGCCTGGAAGGTGCGTTTGGCCGGGTGCTGATCCTTATCCCTGGCCCCGGCAGGCACGGCCTTTTTGATGATCTCCACCAGCCGGCCGCTGTTTTCTATCCTGCTCCGGGAACGCTCGGCCGCGATGAACTCGGCGATGCGGGCCGCCCACTTCTCTTCCCCGTATTCGTAGAGGATGCGGGTCAGCTCTTCCGCGGAGGCCTCGTTGACCAGCTGCTCTGCGGTGAGGCCCTGGCTGCGGTCCATACGCATGTCCAGGGGCGCGTCCTGGTTGTAGGAAAAGCCGCGGGAGCCTTCGTCCAGCTGATAGGAGGAGACGCCGATGTCCAGCAGCACTCCGTCCGCGGCGTCTATCCCGCTTTGCCGGGCCAGCTCGTCCATGTCGGCGAAATTGCCTTTGACCAGAGTGAAGCGGCCGGCAAAGGGCGCGAGCCTTTCGCTCGCCGCCTGCAGCGCGTCGTCGTCCCGGTCGATGCCCAACAAAAAACCGTCGGGCGCGCTTTGTTCCAGTATCAAAGAGGAGTGTCCGGCGCCGCCCAGGGTGCCGTCTATGTAGACGCCGCCGCTTTTGGGCGCCAGGGCGGCCAGGGTCTGGGCCGCCAGCACCGGAACGTGAGCAAAGCCGGCCATTTACAGGACCAGACCGGCCAGGATGGAAGTGCCTTCGTCCTCCGGCAGCTCCTGATCCTGCTCCACCGCGTCCCAGCGATCCTTGCTCCAGATCTCGATACGGGAAACCATGCCCACGGAGACCACGTCTTTATCGATATGGGCCAGCTCCCGCAGGAGAGGCGGCAGCACGGCCCGGGACTGACTGTCCAGTTCCAGCTCAAAGGCGCGGGAAAAGAAACGGCGCTTGAAATTGAGGGTGTTCCTGTCAGAGGCCGGCAGCTCGGCCAGACGGCGGGAGACCATGTCCCACTGTTCCAGCGAGAAGGCAAACAGACAACCGCCCACGCCCTGCGTGACCACGAAGCGGTCCCCCAGGTCGGCGCGGAATTTGGCCGGTACGATATAGCGTCCTTTGGCGTCTATGGAATGGTTGGCGCTGCCGATCAACATTGAAGAAACAGTTCCTTGCTTTCTATTTTATTCCACTTTACTCCACTTTGCTGATAAGATTCTCCACTGAAGGCCTATTTCCTCTACAAAATAAATATTTTTTAAAAAAATTTTTTCTGAAATCCCTGCTCAGGGCCAAAAAGAAAACGGCTACTATATATAGTAGCCGCCACTTGGCAGACACACAATATATTCAATGCTTGCGTTCCTTACGCAACAGCAATCCATAGACGGCC